>JBGSUY010000274.1:0-2693 GCA_041753195.1 Chromatiaceae bacterium | reverse complement strand
GGTCCCGGTGGAGTGGGGCGGCTACCGGCTGCGGATCGAGGGGGATGGACTGCTCCCGGCGAGCCTCCAGTTCGAGGCAGGCTGGTACGTCGCGCCCCGGGCCGCGGACACCCCGGACCAGCTCAAGCTCAGCCTCGACAGGCCCCGCTACCGGATCGGGGAGCGGGCCCGGGTGCACATCGAGCCCCGTGCCGCCGCGCAGGGCACGCCCGGGATCGCGTTGCTCATGCTCATCGACGACCGGTTGATCGCCATGCAGGCGGTGGAGGTCCCCGCGGGCGGGACGACGGTGGAGCTGCCGGTGACCGCCGACTGGGGGCCCGGCGCCTATGTAACGGCCGCACTCTATCGCCCCATGGATCTCAAGGCCAAGCGCATGCCCGGGCGGGCCCTGGGGCTCGCCTGGGCCGGCGTGGACCCCGAGGGGCGGCGGCTCGCGGTGACCCTGAGCACCCCGGAGAAGCCGAGGCCCAGGGGACCACTCGGCGTGACCCTCCAGGTCCCCAACCTGGCCCCAGGGGAGGAGGCCTACGCCACCCTCGCGGCGGTGGACCTCGGCATCCTCAACGTCACCGACTACAGGCCTCCGGACCCGGAAACCTGGTACTTCGGCCAGCGCCGGCTGGGGATGGAGATCCGTGACCTCTATGGCCAGCTCATCGACCGCATGCAAGGGGCGCCGGGGGTGGTGCGCTCCGGAGGGGACGGGGGCTTGGGCCGATTCAAGGCCCCGCCGCCCACCGAGGAGCCCATGACCTGGTTCTCGGGGGTGGTGCGCCTGAACGCGGAGGGCCGGGCAGAGCTTCAGGTCCCGGTGCCGGACTTCAACGGCACCGTGCGCCTCATGGCCATGGCCTGGACGGCCAAAGGCGTAGGCCACGGCGTCTCGGACACCCTGGTGCGGGACCCGGTGGTGATCGCCGCTGGGATGCCGCGGTTCTTGGCCCCTGGGGACCGCTCCCGGCTGCTCCTGTCGCTGACCCAGGTGGAGGTGGAGGGCGGTTCAACGCGCGTCGCGGTCACGACAACCAACGACCTCTTGGGTCTGGATGCCGATGGAGCCCCGAACCCTGAATTTGTCCTTGACTTGGTCCCCAACGAACGACGCGACGTCGCGATCGGCCTGGAAGCCCGGGCGGTGGGGGACGAGACCCTGACCGTTCAGGTGCACACGGCCGAAGGCCAGTTGCTGACGAAGCGGCTCACTCTGGGGGTGCGGGACAATGCCCCGGCCCTGATGACAACCACCCCCTACTCCCTGGCACCGGGGGCCGCCGCCCTGGTCCTGACCCCCGATCTGCTCTCAGGGCTGGTGCCCGGAACCGGGAGCGCGCTGGTCTCCGTCAGCCGGGCCGGGCGGCTCGACCTACCTGGTATCCTACGCGCCCTGGACCGCTATCCCCACGGCTGCACCGAGCAGTTCGTGAGCCGGGCCCTACCGCTCCTCTATCTGGACCAGGTGGCCCTGGCCGCCGGGCTTGCGGGTGATCCGGCGGTCGCGCCGCGCATCCACGACGCCATCATCCGGGTCCTGGGCAACCAGTCCTCGGACGGACGCTTCGGGCTTTGGGGACCCGGGGGCGAAGACCTCTGGCTCGATGCCTACGCGAGCGATTTCCTCACCCGGGCCCGGGAGGAGGGCCACGCGGTCCCAGACTCGGCCCTGGAGGCGGCCCTTTCGAACCTGCGCAACCGCAGCGCCTACACGGGCCCGGGGGCGCCGGACGCCTATGCCCTCTATGTCCTGGCCCGCAACGGCCGGGCCTCCATCGGCGATCTGCGCTATATCGCCGATGAGCGTCTGGAGAGTTTCGACACACCCCTCGCCAAGGCCCAGATCGGGGCTGCGCTGGCACTCTATGGGGACCGAGCCCGGGCCGAGTCCGTCCTCTCCGCCGCCGCGGCGGCGATCGCCCCCACCGAGCCCGGCGGCTGGCGCGCGGACTATGGATCGAGCCTTCGGGATGCCGCCGCCGTCCTCGCCCTAGCCGCCGAATCCGGCACCAAGTCGGTGGACCTGCGCACCCTCGCCGACCGGGTCCAGGACCTGGCCTCTGGTCGCACCTATCGCAGCACCCAAGACAATGCCTGGCTGCTCCTGGCCGCCCAGGCCCTGACCAAGGGTGGGGCGGACCTGCGGCTGTCGGTGGACGGGACCCCCCACGAGGGAGCCTACTACGCGCGCCTCGACGGCGATCGGCTGGCCGCGGCCCCCGTGATCATCCGCAACCTTGCCGACTCGGACTTGGATGCCGTGGTCACGGTCTTCGGGGTCCCTCAGGTCGCACCCCCGGCGGGAGGCAACGGCTACACGATCGAGCGGGCCTACTATGACCTGGAAGGTCGTCGCATCGCCCTGGATGGCGTCCCCCAGGGCCAGCGGCTGCTCGCGGTGGTCACGGTCCGATCCGACGCGCGGCGCCAGGCCCGACTGATCCTCGACGACCCACTCCCGGCCGGGTTCGAGATCGCCAACCCGAGCCTCCTCAAGTCCGCCGACATTGCCCAGGTGCCGGGCCTCGCGCTGCTGGACGCCCCCGCCCACCGGGAGTTTCGGACCGACCGCTTCGTGGCGGCGGTGGAGCGGAGCGCCGAGGATGCCGAGGCCTTCCAGCTCGGCTACCTCCTGCGGGCCGTCTCCCCAGGCAGCTTCGCCCAGCCGCCGGCCTCGGTGGAGGACATGTACGACCCCG
>JBGSUY010000273.1:0-1790 GCA_041753195.1 Chromatiaceae bacterium | reverse complement strand
CGATCTTGGCGGTGCTCCCGCCATCAAAAGGGCCGCAGTACACGGCCAGCGGGTGCGCCTCAGCCATGCCCGGTTCGCTCGGGACAGGGGGCCAGATCCCGCCCCAGGTGGAGCCCGTAGAGGATGCCCAGGAAGAGGATGCAGAAGAAGCGAAGGTCCTGATTGAGCACCCGAAAGTCGTAGAGGCAGAAGAAGAGCAGCAGGGCCCCGCCGAGACCGAGGAAGACCTTCAGGTCCGGGGCGGTCCCCGGGTCCGACGCCAGGCCCCGGTAGGCCCTCAGGAGGACGCTGAGGGTCAGCACGGCAATCAGCACACCCACCAGCCCGAAGCGGGCCAGGACCTCGAGAGCCACGCTGTGCAGGTGCGAAACCTTGGGGGCCTGGGCCCGATGGTGCTCGCCCACCGCTAGGATTCCCTCGGGAATCAGAAACTCCGTGGTGCTGGTCCCGGGGCCGAAGCCGAGGAGCGGCTCCGCAGCGAAGGCCGCGGCGCCCAATAGGTGCAGATTTATGCGGATGGTCAGGGAGCCCGTATAGCTCAGCTGCCCGGCCTGGCTGTCCTGGGTGAGGGCCCGCCAATCCTCCCGGTAACGCCCCTTGGTTGCCCACAGCAGGGACAGGGCGACGAGGAGAACAAGCAGGAACGACCCGAGGGTCAGCCGTCCCCGGGGCAGCTCCGATCTCACCCGCATCCTGGGGCGCGCGAGCGCGTAGAGCAGACCCGCCAGGAATAGGCCCGCCAGGGCGCCCCGGGACTGGGTGACGGCCAGGACCCCCAGCAGGAAGGCGAGACCCAGGACCCACAGGGTCCAGCCCAGGAGGGGGTGGGGCCGTCCGGCGATGGGGATCCGAACGATCCTGGGCCGAAACAGCAGGAGCCCGACCAGGATCACTGAGGCAATGAAGGCGAGGCCCAGGGCGGCATACCCGAAGTGATAGCGCATGCCCTCCAACACCTGGGGGGCTAGGGACCAGTCGCTCTTGCGCAGGACCCCGACGACCAGTCCCAGGGCTGCCACCCCCATGAGCGGCCAGACCAGCCCCGCGTCTTCCCGCAGCCACCACGCAATCACCAGAAAGAGGAAGGGCGCGGACCAGGCCCAGGCCCCTTGCCACTGGGCCGGGGCGGTGGAGGGGAAGAGCCATGCCGCCCGCAACGCCAGCAGCGCGCTGACCAGGACCACCCCGACCAAGAGCCAGAAGACGGGCTCGCGCCGCAACCGTCCCCAGTGGGTGGGTAGGTCCCAGAGGAACAGGGCAAGCAGAAGCGCCAGCGCGACATTGGCCGGACCCGTCAGGGACCAGGCCGTGAAGGCGAAGATGAGGAGCAAGGGGCGGGCGACCAGGGCCCTGCGGTGGCTGGTGAGGATATCGAGGTTCATGGCGTTGGCCGAGCTGGCGGTGACTCACTGCTCAAAGCGAGTCCCCCGGGAGAGCGACTGAGGCCGCGGGCGCCCTCGAAGCTCTCGGTAAGGGTGTGGCAGGTCGCGCTCATTGGTGCCACCGGGGCAGCCCCATGGCATCCAGGTAGGCATCGGTCGCCGACTCGATCCCGTAGGGTCGGGCCGCCTCCCTCAGGGTCTCCGCCGGCAGCGGGGCGTCCAGGGTGACGATCATCGCCTGCGCCAAGGCGACGTCGTCGTCCACTGGCACCAAGGGACCGTAGCGGCCATCCTGCAGGATCTCCCGGGGGCCGCTCGGGCAATCGGTGGAGACCACCGGGGTCCCAACCGCCAGGGCCTCGATCAGGACGAATCCCAGGCCCTCCCAGCGGGAGCTGAAGGCGAAGA
>JBGSUY010000272.1:0-3037 GCA_041753195.1 Chromatiaceae bacterium | reverse complement strand
AATCTGCTCAAGAAACTACCCTCGAGCATCGGGAATCTGCGCAAGCTGCGTGTTCTGGAACTGGAAGCCAATCGCCTTGAAACGCTGCCGAGTGAGATCGGCTTCCTTCGCGAGCTTCAGCGTCTCCTGTTGGCCACGAATCAGCTCACGTCGTTGCCGAGAGCTATCGGGTTGGTTCGGGCTTCTGTCCTTCTTTCTCTTTCTATCGGAGGGGCAGAGAGTTGTTCGAATGTTCGAGTCCCCAAATCATTCCGTGGAAAGGTCCGGTAATGGCTAGCGTAACTTCACACCGAACTAGCTGTGAATTTTCTACAGAGATTTCTCCACATTCACAGATTCTACATAGAGTTGAAGGACTTTTAATTGCTGTTGGGTCAGAGATGATGGATAAAAGTGTGGCATTCTATTTTTTTTCGCAATGCGAAATTCGAAAAGGTTGGACTAACTGGACTTCGAGTTTCAACAGGGTGAACTGCCGAGTTACAGTGTTAACGACTTCCCGTTATTCATCTTCTCTTCTGCATGATTGTTCTCTTTATTTTATCCATTTTAGCCACTTGACGAGTCTGACGTACCTGAATGTGGCCGAAAACAATCTGACGTACATCCCGGAGGAGATTTCGACGTTGGAGAACCTGGAATCGCTTTACTTGAACGACAATGGAAACCTACATTCCCTTCCGTTTGAATTGGCCCTATGTACGAATCTCCAGATCATGAACATCGAAAATTGCCCATTGTCTCAAATTCCACCGGAGATTCTGGCGGCTGGTTCCTCGCTTGTTATCCAGGTGAGTATTCCCGAAGAACTCGTTACGTCGTGTTCATTTGACAAACGCTTGAAGAATTGGCACATCGAGCCGTGTATTGTACTTGTATGGGGAAATAGAGAATTTAGGCGTGGAGTCCCGTTCTTGGAAGGCACACGCAGAATAGTTCATGAGGTACACTGAAAAATAGCCTCCCGATTGAAGGTCGCGTTGGGGCTGGTGCTAGCCTTGCCCGTCCTCGTGCTCCGCCCCGAGACGCCCGGACTGGGTGAGGCCTGGCTCGCCCTGCTGGACGTGGGCCAGGGTCTGTCCGCGGTGATCCGCACCCGGGACGGGACCCTGGTCTACGACACGGGACCGGGGTTCGACAGCGGATTCAACACGGGGACGGTGGTGGTGGCCCCCTTTCTCCAGGCCCGCGGGGTCGAGCGGGTCGACGTCCTGGTGCTGAGCCATGGGGATCGCGATCATACCGGCGGTGCCCGAGGGCTCCTGGCCCGCCTGCCGGTGGTCCGGATCCTGAGCGGGGAGCCCGGGGCTTTGGACCTACCCGATGTCGAGCCCTGCCGGGCGGGGCAGGGTTGGGAGTGGTCCGGCGTGCGCTTCCGCTTCCTGCATCCGGTGGATTTGGCCGGGGAGGGGAACGACGCCTCCTGCGTGCTGCGCGTCGAGGCCGCTGGGCGCTCCATCCTGCTCCCCGGCGACATCGGCCGGGCAGTGGAGGGGCGGCTCACGCGAGACCAGCCAGCGGCGCTACCGAGCGACGTGCTGGTGGCCGGTCACCACGGGAGCGCCACCTCCACCAGCGTCTCCTTCCTGGAGTCCGTAGCCCCGAGCCTGGTGCTCTACTCGGCGGGTTATGCCAATCCCTTCGGCTTTCCCGCCCGGGTGGTCCGGGGGCGGGTGGCGGCAGGCGGCATCCGCACCCTGGATACCGGCGTCAGCGGTGCCATCGACCTGCATCTCGGGGCGGATGGGACCATTCGGGGGCCCTGGACCTGGCGGGAGCGGGCTGGCCGGTTGTGGACCCACAGGGCCCCGGAATGAGGCTCAGGTGGCGCTGAGGGCCTGCGCTTTCGAGTATCATGCGCCGGTCTTGATCCCCGGCAGGGCGCCCATCAGGGTCCCGGCCCGCCGAAGGAAACCAGCAGACCGGCCCCGCCAGGGCCCGAACCCCCGAGGTATCCCCTTGCTTGAGCTGATGCAAGCGGGCGGTTGGCTCATGTGGCCCATCCTCGCCTGTTCCGTGATCGCCACCGCCATCGTCATCGAGCGCGCCCTGACCCTGCGCCGGGGCCGCATCATGCCGGATAACCTGGTGACCCGCATCTGGCACCTCTACCGCCAGGGTCAGCTCACGGACGAGCGGATCGAAGAGATCCGAGAGGCCTCTCCCCTGGGCCGCATGCTGGCCGCCGGACTCATCAACCGCGACCACTCCCGGGAGGTGATGAAGGAGGCCGTCGGCGATGCGGGGCGCCATGTGATCGCCCAGCTCGAGCGCTACCTCAACACCCTGGGCACCATCGCCTCCGTGACCCCCCTGCTTGGCCTACTCGGCACCGTGTTCGGCATGATCGACATCTTCGGGGTCATCATGGAGGCGGGTACCGGCAACGCCGCGGTGCTGGCCGGGGGTATCTCCAAGGCCCTGATCACCACGGCGGCGGGCCTCTCGGTGGCCATCCCCACCCTGATGTTCCACCGCTTCTTCGACAGCAAGGTGGGTAAGCTCGCCATCGATATGGAGGAGCAGGCCCTGCGTCTCGTGGAGGTCATGAAGGGAGAGCGGGAGCGGGGGGAGGAGACTGCATGAACCTGCGCCCCTACCGTCGGCCCCACCCGGATATCAACCTCACGCCCCTGATTGACGTGGTCTTTCTACTGCTGATCTTCTTCATGGTCTCCACGACCTTCAAGGACGAGGCCCGGCTGCGGGTGCAGCTCCCCCAGGCCCAGGGGGAAGAGGTGCCGGCCCAGGAGCCGGAGCAGATCCGCATCCTGATCGATCAGTCCGGTAACTTCTTCGTCGACGATGGGGCCGTGGTGGACCGCAACCCGCTGACCCTGGTGCGGGCCCTCAACGGCGCCCTGGGTGAGCGCCCGGTCGAGTCCAGGAATCTTCCGGTGCTGATCCAGGCGGACGCCAACACCCCCCATCAAGCGGTGATGACAGCCATGGATGCCGCCGCCGAGGTGGGACTGCGCCGCATCGCCTTCGCCGCCACCCGCGGCAGCAGGGCAGTCGGCAGGTCGCAGGCCGAGGC
>JBGSUY010000271.1:0-15583 GCA_041753195.1 Chromatiaceae bacterium | reverse complement strand
CGCGAGCGCGGCGAGTCCCTGCCGTTGCAGCGCGGCGGGGGAGGGGACACCGTCGCTCTCCAGCAGAATGCGGAGCCGTTGATCCTGGATCGCCCAGGGGGGCAGGGGACGGGCTCGAGCGAGCTGCTCGAAGACGGCAAGGAAGGGGAGCCAGGCGACCCACTGGACCGACGGGCGCCAGGCCCGAGGGACCCAGGCGGCGACCTCGTGCACCTGCTCCCAGGCCAGGGCCCGGAGTCCACGCTCCACCTCATGGGCACCGCTCAGGGCGGAGAAGCCCTTCACCCAGGGCCGCAAGGGGCCGACCCGGGCGTCCTCGAGGTAGGCCCCCAGGCTCCTTGACCCGGCGAGGCGCTGCCACTCGGCCTCCGCGGGCAGCGCGGCGTAGCGGGCCTGGATCCGCGCCTGGGCATAGGCGAAATCTAGAGCGCCTCTCATGATCAGGTTCCAGTTCCGGCTTCGGGGGCCAGGATCTCCGCGACCATGGCATCGATGGCGCGATCGAGTCGTACCAGGGCGTCCCCCTCGAGGTCCCCCTGCTCGACCTCGACACCCGTTGCGAGGAGCTCCGCGAGAGCACGCTCCACGCCCATGTCGGCGATGCGGTGGGCCCGGCGCACGCGGCGGTCTATTCGGCTCGTGATCCGCCGGGCCTGCTCCTCCGCCGCCGCGAGGATGGCGGCGGCCTGCTTGCGGCAGTCCTCTACCTGCTCGCGGGCCTGGGCCTCCGCGGTGAGCACGCGGTTGAAGGCCGCATCGACCCGGTCCGATTCACCTTCATGCGTCTGCTTGCCCATGGGCGTGCCATCCGCGATCAACCTTCGGGGACGGAGAGGTCCTTGGATCGCTGGGGGTGGGGCCTCGCCGTGGCCAGTGGCGCCAACGCCACCCCGGGGAATCCATTAGAATTCGTTTAAATTCTATCAGGTGCCACCGGATCCTACGGGGCACTTCGGCGCCTACCCTTTGACGCTGGTCAACCCGCGGACCGAAACAGGGGCCAAGGATCGAATAGATGCTCAAGCGGCGGCCTCGGGCTCGGCGGACGGCTGGCGCGGCCAGGCGCTGAGGATCGCCTGGACCAGGGTTGCCAGGGGGATGGCAAAGAAGACGCCCCAAAAGCCCCAGAGCCCGCCGAACACCAGGATGGCGACGATGATGGCCACCGGGTGCAGATTGACCACCTCGGAGAAGAGCAAGGGCACCAGGACATTGCCGTCCAGGGCCTGGATGATGAAGTAGGCCGCCGCGAGCCAGGCGAACTGGGACGACCAGCCCCACTGGAACCAGGCCACCAGGAGCACCGGGATGGTCACCAGGGTGGCACCGATATAGGGGACTATGACCGAGAGTCCCACCAGCAAGGCCAGCAACATGGCGTAGCGCAGCCCGAAGAGCACGAAGGTCACGTAACTCACGGCCCAGACGATCAAGATCTCCCAGAACTTGCCCCGTACATAGTTGGAGATCTGACGGTCCACGTCGGTCCAGACGGTGCCGGCCATGCGCCGGTGCTTGGGCATGTAGCCCTTGAACCAATCCACGATCAGGTCCTTGTCCTTGAGAAAAAAGAACACCAGGAGCGGCATCAGGATCAGGTACACGAGGATGGTGATGATGCCCACCACGCTTGCCACGGACCAGGAGAGCACGCGCTGACCGAAGGACAGGGCCTCCGCGCGAATGGTCCCGATGAGCTCCGCGATCTGCTCCGTGGTCACCAGGTCCGGGTAGCGCTGGGGCAGGTCCGTCAGGGCCTTGGTCCCCTCCGTGATCATGGTGGGGAGCTGTTGCACCAGCTCGGTGACCTGGCGGGACGCGAGCGGCAGGACCCCGAACAGGACCAGGGCCAGGAACAGGATGAAGCTCACATAAACCAGGACCACGCTGGGTGAACGAGGCCAGCCCCACCCCTGGAGTGAGGCCACGAGCCCCTCCAGCAAGTAGGCGATGACAATGCTCGCCAACACCGGCGCCAGCATGTTCCCCAGGGTGAGCACCACGGCGAACACCGCCAGGATCAGTAGGGTGAGGAAGACCAGCTGAGGGTCGGAGAGGTAACGGCGGAACCAATCGGCGATTATCTTCATGGCGGTCTTCAAGGCTCCCGCTGCGTCTGGCCGTCACTCGCCGTACCGGCCTCCTGGATGCGTGAGCGGTAGTCCTGGTACTGGCGCTCGAAGAGGGCTTCCAGGGCATCGATCACCTCCGTGGCCGCGCGACCCTGGAGCACGTGGGCGGACATGAGCGCGGAGGTCTCGTGGAGCATGGGCCCGCGATCGAGCATGGAGTAGGTGAGGGTCAGCCGCCGGATCGCGGCGATCACGCTCTCGCCCTCGGGTCGCGGCAGGGGGCTAGGCTCACGCGGCGGCTCGGGTGCCGGCGCGGGGCGCTCGCCTCTGGCAAGGAACTCGGCGAAGGCGACCAGGGCATGGCGGTCCGCCGCATCCAGGGAACGGTAGAGACGCGCGAGACGCCGCTCCTCTGGGGATGCCGGAGCGGCAAGGTGCTTGGGGGTGAGCATGCCTGGGTCCTGCTGCCTGAGACGCTCGCGGAAACTCCGCAGCCGCCCCGAGCGCCCATTAGGTGGGCTCGGGGTGCGCAAGTATCGCGCCTTTCCCCGTCTATTTCTCGTTATGAGTGCGGCAATAGGCTCGGGCGAACTCCAGCAGCTCCTCCATGACCCGCAGCCGGAATTTCTGCTTCTGATGAACGAACGAAAAAGGCCGATCGAGCGGCGGGTCGAGGTTGACGGCAACCAAGGTGCCCAGGCGCAGCTCCTTCTGAATGGTGGCCCGGGAGACCACCGACACCCCCATGCCCGCCTCCACCGCGCCCTTCACAGCCTCCGGACTCCCCAGCTCCATCGCGACCTTAAGCCCCAGGGTACACTCGGCCTGATGGCCCAGGTAATCGTTGATGACCTCGCGGGTGCCCGACCCTTCCTCGCGGCATATGAAGGGGTACTCCAACAGGGAGGAGAAGGCGAGCTTTTCCTGGTTAGCTAAGGGATGGTTGGGGGGGACTATGGCCACCAGTTGGTCGCGCTTGCAGGTCTCGACCACCAGGTTCTTGTTGCCGACCGGCGACTCCACTACCCCCAGGTCGATGGCATTGTTTTCCACCATGGAGACGATGCCCTCGCTGTTCGACACCTTGAGGTGGATGGTGACCTCGGGGTAACGCTCCTTGAAGTCCCCGAGCAGGGTCGGGAGCATGTACTCGGCGATGGTCGTGCTGGCCCCGATGGTCACGGCCCCGCTGATCTCGCCGGTGATCTCCCGCACCGCATTCTCCATCTCCGAATAGAGCTCGAAGATGCGGTCAGCATAGGCGTAGACGTTGCGCCCGGCATCCGTGAGGCTGATGCGGTTGTGGGTCCGGTCGAAGAGTCGGGTGTTGAAGTGCTCCTCGAGTTGGCGGACTTGGAAGGTCACCGCGGGTTGCGTCATATGCAGGGTCTCCGCAGCCTTGGTGAAGCTCAAGAGCCGAGCGACGGTATGGAACACTTGGAGTCTGCGGTCTGCCATCTTCTTGAGGGTTCGAATGTATGCTTGGATAAAAAGCGCTTATAGCACAAAAAGTGCCTTCTCGGCGTTGTTTCGTTGCATTTTCAATGGCTTTTCCTGGCCTCTGTGAGGAGCGCTTGCGCCTTCTGCTCCTGGCCATTTTGGCGCTTGAAGAGAAAATGCAACAAGTGATGGAAAAGCTGTCGTGTTTCGCATAACGTTCGCGGCGCGCAAAGACGCCTGAGGACCGGGGATGCTCGCGTCGCCCAGGGCGTTATCCTGGTCCGCGCAGATTTAGACTCTTGACGGGGGACATCCCATGCATGCCAAGCTCGCACGCGCGGCGGCATCCGCGCTCGCCCTGTGCACCCTCGGGACCGCCATCGCGCCAGGTCGCGCGATGGCGGCAGGGTTCGCCCTTCCGGAGCTTTCCACCGCGGGGATCGGAACGGCAAATGCCCTGGTGGCGAACCCACAGGACACGGGGGCCTTCGCGTACAATCCCGCCGCCATGGGCTTTCATGATCGGTCCAGCGTGGCGCTGGGTGCCATCTTCATCGGGCCGAGCTTCACGGTGACCAACGAGGACGGCCGCTCCGACAGCCAGGGGGCGGATTGGTACGCGGGTCCGATGGTCCAGGCGGCCGTCAGGCTCACGGATCAGTGGCGTCTCGGCCTCGGCGTCAACGCGCCCTTCGGCCTGGAGACCCGCTGGGCCTACGGGACCTTTCCCACCCTGAGCGAAAGCGACACCCGTTCAACGCCTCTTGGTCCGGTGACCGTACCGACGGGCAACCACCCCACGATCAGCAAGCTCGAGATCCTGGATTTCGTGCCATCCGCCGCGTATCGGGTCAATGAGAACCTGAGCCTCGGCCTCGGCCTGGATCTCTACTGGGCCAAGTCTGCCCAATTGAATTCGAACCTCGGCCAACTGAGTGGCGACGGCAACGGCATCGGGTTCAATCTGAGTGCCCTGTATCGGCTCGATGCCCTGAGCCTGGGTATCGCCTATCGATCCGGCGGCACCCTGGACATCGACGGCGGCTACACCCCCCAGAGCCTGCCCCTGGTGGCTGCGGGTCTGCTGGCCCCGGGGCAAAGCGCCAGCGTCGACCTGGATCTGCCCTGGAGCCTCCAGATCGGTGCGCGCTATGCGTTCAGCACAGACCTGGCGGTGGAGCTCGACTGGACTCGAACCGGCTGGAGCGAGTTCGAACGCCTGGAGGTCGTGGGCGGCTCCTCGGGCGCCCTGATTTTTGCCGACGTCAACGACTGGGAGGACTCCAACGCCTACCGGTTGGGCCTCACCTACCAGGTCCGTCCCGAGACCCAGCTACGCTTTGGCTATTCCTACGACCAGACCGGCCAGGGGGACGACCACTTCAGCGCCCGGGTGCCGGACGCGAACCGCCATCTCTTCGGTATCGGCGTCGCCCAGGCCCTGGGCCAAAGCCTGTCCCTGGAGGCGGGCTACATGTATGTCATGATGGACGAGCGCCGCATCCGCAGCGCTACCCCCTATGAGAGGGGAGGGGAGGTGAACGGCACCGATGCCCTCAACGGCGACTATGAGATGGACGCCCACGTGATCGGCATCGAACTGGTCAAGGCCTTCTGAGGCGAAAACGAAGACGCCGCCCCGGGGGCGGCGTTGGTTGGGGCGACGGCCCGCGGCTCGCTGGCCAGCGCTCAGATGTAGAGGCAGATGTCGCTCTCGCCCGCGAACTCGAAGAAGGCTGCGGCGCCTGCGTACTCGATCCCGTCGATGAACGCGGAGCGCTCCATGTCAAAGAGGTCCACCGTCATTTGACAGGCGATCAGCTTGACCTCGGCCTCTTGGCAAAGCTCCCGCAGCTCCTCGATGCTGGCCACACCCTTGGCCTTCATCTTCGCCTTCATCATCCCGGTCATGATGCCCTCCATGAAGGGCAACGCCGTGACCAGGACTGGCATGAACTTCTCCATGCCGCCGGGCATAGGCATCCCGGGGTTGCCCAAGGGGGTGACCTTGAGGTCGAGTTTCTTCTTCAGGAGTTGGAGCCCGTAGAACGTGAAGAAGATCTGAGTCTCGTAGCCGAGCGCGGAGGCGGTCGAGGCGAGGATGAAGGGGGGATAGGCCCAGTCCAGTGAGCCCTTCGTGGCGATAATAGCGAGCTTCTTTTGATCCATCGGATTCTCCGGCGGGGGTTGGCCGCGCGATGCGTGGTAGGGGTGAGCGGGTCGGGCGCAGACCGATGGGTCAGGACTTCTTGATCAGGAAGTGGAACTTTCCGCCCTCTTCCTTAGACTCCATGAGCTCGTTGCCGGTCTGCTTGGCGAAGGCATCGAAGTCCTTGACGGAGCCCGGGTCGGTGGCGATGACGTGGAGCACCTGACCGGCGGACATCGCGTTCAGAGTCTTCTTAGCGCGCAGGATGGGCAGGGGACAGTTCAATCCGCTGGCGTCCAGTTCTTGATCGAAGTCTGCCATGGGATACCTCCGAGGTTCGGCTGTTTTAGAATATGAGCAAACACGAGAACGCCTATTTGTAGGCGAATCCAGGGGAAAAGGCAAGGTAAGCGCGTGCTTCTCGTCGACGCCCGCGACGCGCACGCGCAATCATGTTCAGTTTCCTGGCCAGTCGACTGGAAAGCCGTGGCGGGCCCAGGCGATGATGCCACCCCGCAGGTTCAGCACCCGCCCCGATCCTTGCTGCATCAGGTAGGCGCACGCCTGATAGGAGCGTGCTCCACTGCGGCAATAGAGCACCACGTCCTTGTCCTTCGGCAACTCCGTGAGGCGCAGAGGGATCAGGTGCATGGGCATCTCCAGTGCCCCGGGGATCTTCCCCTGGGCGATCTCCCCGGGGGTGCGGATATCCACCAGCATCAGCTCGTCGCCCCGGGCGAGTCGCTCCTGGAGCGACTCGGAGTCGATCTCGTTGATCACGCGGTCGGCCTATGCCAAGTCTAAGCATTTAAGTATATTAAGGTCTTTTGACGGTGATCTCAACGCGACTCGGCCCGGTGGAGCGCCACCGGGTTTGCTCGACTGAATCCTATGACCATGGAATTTCTACCCATCTTTCAAGTCGTCAAAGGCAAGCCCTGCGTGGTGGTCGGCGGTGGTACCACCGCGGAGCGTAAGGTCGCGAGCCTGTTGCGGTCGGGCGCCGCGGTCACGGTGGTCTCCCCAGGGCTCACGGATGGGCTCGCCAGACGGGCGGGGTCCGGTGAGATCCGCTACCTGGCGCGCCGTTTCGAGCCGGCAGATATCCTCGGGGCGAGGCTGGTGATCGCGGCGACCGATGACCGGGTGGTCAATCGGCGCATCGCCGAGCTGGCGACGGAGCAGGAGATCCTGGTCAACGTGGCGGATGACCCCGACGCCTGTACCTTCCTCCTGCCCTCCGTCATCGATCGGGATCCGGTGGTGGTGGCGATCTCCACTGGCAAGGCCTCGCCGGTGCTGGCCCGGCTCCTACGGACGCGCCTGGAATCCCTGATCCCGGCCGGCTACGGGCGGCTGGGGCAGCTCTGCGCCCGTTACCGGGATCGGGTCAAGGCGCGCTTCAGCGACCCACGGGATCGCCGGCGTTTCTGGGACCGGGTCCTCCAGGGGGCGGTGGCGGAGCGGATCTTCTCCGGACAGCTCGAAGAGGCGGAGGCGGCGATGGAGCAGGAGCTCCGCCCCGGCGCCCTGGACTCGGACCTGGGTGAGGTCTACCTGGTGGGGGCGGGCCCCGGTGACCCGGATCTGCTGACCTTCCGGGCCCTGCGGCTCATGCAGCAGGCGGACGTGGTGGTCTACGACCGCCTGGTCGCCGAGCCCATCCTCAGCATGACCCGACGGGACGCCCGTCGCATCTACGTGGGCAAGGAGCGCAACAACCACGTCATGCGCCAGGAGGAGATCAACTGCCTCCTGGCGGACCTGGCCAAGGACGGGCACCGGGTACTGCGGCTCAAGGGGGGCGACCCCTTCATCTTCGGGCGGGGTGGGGAGGAGATCGACACGCTGGCCGCCGAGGGCATCCCCTTCCAGGTGGTCCCCGGGATCACCGCCGCCTCGGGCTGCGCCTGCTACGCGGGCATCCCGCTCACCCATCGCGACTATGCCCAGTCCGTTACCTTTGTCACGGGGCACCTCAAGGACGGGACCATAAATCTCAACTGGCCCCAACTCGCCCAGCCGGGTCAGACGGTGGTCTTCTACATGGGCCTGGTGGGCTTGCCCGTCCTGGTGCGGGAGCTGATCAGTCATGGGGTCTCCCCGGAGATGCCCGTGGCCCTGGTCCAACAGGGGACGACCCAGATGCAGCGGGTCTACTCCGGGACCCTGGCGAACATCCTGGGGGTGGTGGAGTTGGACCCGCCCAAGCCGCCGACCCTGATCATCGTCGGTGAGGTGGTGAGGCTCCGGGATAAGCTCTCCTGGTTCCGCAGCCCGGGCGAGCCACGCCAGGGGGCCACCACGCCCATCACGCCCGGGAGCTGATGACGACGGTGGTTAACTCGGACCGGTGAGGAATTAAGACGTTTTTCCAGTAAATGAACGCAAGTGATTGCGCATAATAGGAGAATCTTGAAGCGTTGTAGTGGATTCTCGAGTGGAGTCCGTCGGAGATCCCTTATTGTTGTCGCGGTGCCGAGCGAAGCAACTACCTGAATTTTACGTTCACCTGCGTTCATTTGCGGACGACTCTTTTTGGTCCGAATTCTCCGTCGGCCGCCTCGCGTAGGCCTCGTCGAACAGGGCCTCTAGCCCCTCATGGGTGCCACGCATCCCGTCCACCACCTCCCGGGCCCAGTCGAAATAGGCTTGCTGGCGCTCCAGGTCCCAGCCCACCGGCGCGTTGGCGGCCACGTCCCTAAGGTTACAGATCTTGTCGGCCAGCTTCACCAGCCGGGCGGCCTCGCTCGCCCCCGCCGCGTGGACCACCTGGAGGCGCTTGCGCTCCGACTTCGGGAGGCGCTTGTCGTCGGTGACCTCCAGGACCACGTCGCGCACGGCCATACCGAAGCGGGCCTCGATCTCCTGGAAGGTGGTCCCAGTGTCCTCCACCGTGTCGTGAAGCAGGGCGGCGCAGAGCACCAGGGGGTCCTGGACGCGGGCCTCCAGGCACAGCACCCGCACCAGGGCGATGGGGTGGTTGATGTAGGGGGTGCGGGCCGGGTCCTTGCGGCGCTGGTCCCGGTGGCGCTCGGCGGCGAAGGCCAGGGCCTCGACCACCAGGCTGAAGGATGGATGCTCCACCGCCGTCTGCCTCCCTTCCAGCCTCAATGGGCCGCGGCTGACCCGCTGGGTTTCACCGTGGTCAGGCCGAGCTGCTCCCAGGCCTGGATGCCGCCGCGATACCACTTGAGCTTGTGGGCCGGATAGCCGTAGTTGAGCAGAGACCGGATGTTGGTGGGCGACTGGCCGCACCAGGCGCCGTTGCAGTAGAGCACCAGGGTCCTGGCGGTCTCGAAGTTCCAGAGCCCATCCACGCGGGCGACCCCAAACTCCAGCTCCATCAGCTCCGCCACCGCGCCTGGGTCGGCCACGGCCGGATCGAGCCGGGTATAGGGAATCTCAACGGCCCCGGGAATCATGCCCCGGGCCGTCCAGCTCGGGGTGCGGGAGTCGATTACCAGCACGGGCTCGCCCGCCGCCGCGCGCCTCAGATAATCGATCAGCTCCAGCTCGCCGATGGTCTCCACGCCGGGGGCCAGGTGCATGGGCTGGACGCAATAGGGCGGGCACTCACGGGCCGTCTGATTGTAGGGGGACTCGAGGACATGCTCCGGGTCCTGGTGGCGCATGAGCAGGATACGGTCCTTACCCATGCCGAGCTCCAAATAGGGGAGGGTCTCGGTGATCCTGACCCGCAGGTCCTCCAGGTCGAAGAGGCCCTCAGAGGGGTCGGCCGCCTGGGTCGTGGCGGTGGTGAAGGCCAGCAGGAGCGGCAAGGGGCGACGCATGGTCGTCTCGACCTCGAATAACCTGGAGCACTGCCGAAGCTTAACAAACCCACCGCCCCTGCCAAACCGGGCGGCCGATCGGGGATCAGGGGACCGGGCCCAGGGCCAGGTCCGCAGCCGCGCTACCCTCATCCAGGGCGGCCATTACCTCGGACCACAGGGTCCGATAGGCCTCGGCGGCGGGGTTGGAGGGGGCGTAGGCGATCAGGGGCATGCGGTGGATGCCCATGCGCTCCACCTCGGAGGTGTAGGGGATGGATGCGCGGAGGAAGCCCGGGTAGCGCTCCGGGAGTCGCTCGATGAGCTCCCGATGGAGACGCTTGCGCCGGTCCACCATCGAGAAGAACGGAAGCACCTTGAGACGACGGCGGCGCGTGTGACCTTGCAGAAAATCCAGCAACTGGTCCAGGGTGCGGGCCGACAGAGTGGTGGGAATCAGCGGGACCAGGAGCAGGTCCGCGGCGCGGAAGACGCTCTCGGAGACCAGTGAAATGCTCGGCGGGCAGTCGAGCAGACAGTGGTCGTAGGTCGCCGACTGGGGGCGCAGGAGCCGCAGCAGCCGTTTGGTGGGCCCCTTCCGCTCCTCAAGCAGCAGGTCCATGTTGCGCAACGAGAACTCCGCCGGCAGCAGATCCAGGCGCTCGAAGTCCGTTCCCTTGATGGAGGCATCCAGCCCCCGCTTGCGCCGCAGCAGGGCCTTGCCGCCTCCCGGCACTTGCGCCTTGACTCGGAAGTAGTAGGTGGCGGCGGCCTGGGGGTCCAGGTCCCACAGGAGGGTGCGGTAGCCGCCGACCGCGGACAGGTAGGCGAGATTGACGGCGGCGGCGGTCTTGCCCACCCCGCCCTTGATGTTGTAGACGCCGATGACCCTCAAGCGCCGGCCCCAGCGTCGGGCTGCGTCGCCTCGCCCGGCCCGCCTCCGGCACCGCAATCCTCACCGGGCTCCCGCCCCCGATTCTGCCCGGGGTGGAAGAGCCGCCGCAGCCGGTCCTGGTTGTCCCCATCCAGGAACCCCGCGAAGACCACCCCGAAGGCATCCCGCGCCCGTTGCTGGCGCTCGAGCACCTGACCGATCAGGGCCCCCATGGCGAGCAGGGTGTCCGTGTCCCCTTTGCCCTCCGCACGCATGCGCTCGGCAAGCTCCCGCAGATGGGCCGCCTGCACCGCCAGATCCTGGAAGCTGCCCAGGTTGTCCAGCAGCTCCTTGAGGAGACGGATCAGGGGGCGGACATCGTCCGCCGGGTAGAGGCTCTGGAAGAACTCCATGAGATAGCGGAGCTTCTTGCAGCTCTTGCGCAGCTCGTGCATGTCCGTGGCCGGCGATTCGGGCCTGATCGCCCGGCCCTCCCTGCGGACCCGCTTTGCCATGCGCCAGATGCGCGCATCCGCCACCGATTTGATCGGGCTTGCGGCGTCCTTCGCCTCGGGGTTATCCGGGACCGGGGCCTCCAGGAAGGTCCGCCATTGGACCAACAACCCCCTGAGCTCGGCACCGTCCAGGGTCTCCGCGAGCCGGCGCTGCTCCGCGTCGTAGTGGGCGAGGATGAAGGCCCGCATGGGCTCCAGGTGGGGGCGCATGGGGGGCGGCAGGCTCGCCTGATAATCCTCGAAATCCAGCAGGTAGACGTCCAGGTCCCGCACCGCCCCGGTGATCTGCTGGAGCCAGGCAAAGCGCTCCTTGTAGTGCTCGACCACCGGGTCGGGGAGCACCGAGCGGATCTGGGTGAGCGCCGAGCGGGTGCGCCTGACGGCGACCCGCAGGTCGTGGAGGAACTCGGAGTCCAGGTTGGCGCGGGCCCCTTCGCGGTTCCGTTCCAGGGTGTCCAGCAGCCCCAACAGGATGGTCTTGGTGACGGCATCCGCCCGCGCCCGGGGATCGAGGCGAAAATCGATCTTGGAGGAGTAATCGCAGGGCCGGCGCCCCGCCGCCGCCAGCGCGTCCACCAGCAGCGGGTCCCCGGCGGGCGAAAGACCGTGCAGCAGGGTCAGATGTTTCAGCAGGGCGTCCCGCTCGTCCTCGTAGCCCCGCAGGGGCAGGACCCGCACCCGCAGCGCCAGCTCTCCCTCCCGGCCGGTCAGAGGGTCCCGAAATCGGCTCTCATCCAGGGCGGCGCGCCAGAGGGTCTTGTCGTCATCGTCAAGGGCTCTCAGGGTGCGGATCCGGGTCTCCACCCCCATCATCGGCAGGAGCCGGCGGATGCCGGCGACCTTGAGGATCCTCGACCGTACAGGACCCGTTGGAAGCTCCGCCGCGAAGGACGGATCGGTGGGCGCGGGCTGAGTCAGGGCCTCGGCCGTAGGTGCCGACTCGGTTTCCTTTTCTAGGGGCGACCAGACCAGCTCGGGGCCTGACCCTGGGCCGGCTTGACCCTCGCGGCGCTCCAGCACGCCCCCGTCGGCGAAGAGGGCCCAGTCGAAGGTATCGTAGAAGAACCGGGATAGGCCGCGGGCGGGCTCCTCGGCGAGGCGCCAGTGGCCCGCCAGCGCGGTCAGGACCTCGGTGGGTCCGAGCCCCGGGGGGCACAGGTACTCCAAACTGGGGTCGCTCATGGCCTCATGGCTCGTCAGTGGCTGCTTGCGCAGACCCAAGGGCGGGACTCAGGGCGCCGCGGACGGGGTGAGGGGTTGCTCAGGGCGAGGGACCGGTGCGGATCGACTGCAGAGTGGCGCCCGGGGCCAGCTTGCGGATCCAGATATCCATTCTGGCGAGATCCGCCGGCAGGCGCCCGCGCTCCGCCTGGGCCTCGGCGTGGCTTGGGTGCAGGCTGTGGATCAGCACGAACCAGGGGCGCCCGCGCAGGGTCTCCTGGCGCAGGAAAACCGAGTCGGGCAGATCGGAGCGGGCGGCTAGCGCCAGAACCGCGGCCCGATCGTAGGAGCCGATGAGCTGCAGCGCAAAGGGCCGCTCGGACGTCGATGCCTGACCCGGGAACGGTGGGGACTCGGTTGCTGCTGCGGTAGCCTCTGGGATTGGGGCCCTCGCGCTCGGCTCGCCGGCTGCGCCTGGATCGGATCCCGGCACGCCTTGGGGCTCCACCTGGGGCTGCGCCGCCTCGACGGTGGCCTCCGCCTTCGGGGTCTGCTCGATGGCCTCGGTCTTGCCCTGATCCGATCGCGCCGGAGGGGCCGCGGTGGCTGCCGCCATGGTCTCGCGGAGGGCATCAATCTCGCTGACCAGACCTTGCTGGTCCGACTTCAACCGCGCGATCTGCTCGACGAGGGGGGCGACATCGGGAAGGGCCGCTGGTGCTTCGGTCCGGGGCGCGGCCTTGGTCTGTCCCAGCTCGGCAGAGACCTGGTCAAGTGCCGCGGTCAGGCCGGCCAGCTTCTCCTGGACCTGGGTCTCCTGGGTGGCAAGTTCCTTCAGGCGGCCGAGCTCCATCCCTAGGGTCTGCACCTCGCCCATCAGGTCGCCCTGGAGTTCTCCGATGCGCTGCTGCTGTACCTGATGCAGCAGAAAGAGACCGCCCGCCGCCAAGACGGCGATCAGAATCAGCCCCAGGGTGGTCAGAGCGCCCTGGCGACGCAACCGGGCGTCGACCTCCTCATACTGGGACTGCATGGCCCGCTGGAGCTGGCCCTGGGTGCGGCGCCGGTCGTCGTCCACGTCGGCGATGCGATCCACCAGGGAGCGTTCCGCGTCCCGCAGTTGGTCTCCCTGGGCAGCCAAGCCAGCGGTCAGGGCTCTGAGCTCGGCACCCAGGTCCGCGAGTCCCCGGCTCGTCCCCGGGGCCTGCCCGGTCAGGCGGGTCAGAGGGCCCTCGCTAACACCCCGGCCGTCCTCCGATCCACCGACCTCGCCCAGGCCGATGGCCCGCAGGCCTTCCGCAAGGCCGGAATCCGCGGCGTCGCCGGGGACGGAGGACACTTGGTCGTTACCGCTTGAGTGGGGACCTGGAAAGGACATGGGGCCTTCCGCTCCTAAAATCCGTTGATCCTCCATGATCCAGCAATCCCGTTCGAGTCGCAAATGAGGTCGCGATCCGCGCCGCCCGGAGGTCCCCGAGCCGGGGCCGTCGAGATGCACGGGCCCGGGGGGACCGTCGCCCGGTTGAGACCTGGCCAGTGCAGCCAGATCTTCCATGCTCGGGATGACCGGGCATTCTGCCTGGGCACCGCCGAACGAGGGTCGATCCGCCATGAACTTTTGCAGCCAGTGCGGGGCCGGTGTCCGGGTCCTGATCCCGACCGGGGACGACCGCCCCCGCCACGTCTGTACCCACTGCGGCACGGTGCACTACCAGAATCCCAAGGTGGTGGTGGGTTGCATCCCGGAGTGGGAGGATAAGGTGCTCCTGTGCCGGCGCGCCATCGAGCCGCGTTATGGACTCTGGACCCTGCCGGCGGGTTTCATGGAGCGGGGGGAGACCACCCTGGCCGGCGCCGCCCGGGAGACCCTGGAGGAGGCCAATGCGCGGGTCGCGATCGGCCCGCTCTACAGCCTCTTCAACCTGCCCCACATCGACCAGGTTTACCTGTTGTTTCGTGCCCGACTCCTGGACCTGGACTTCCACCCGGGCGCCGAGAGCCTGGAGGTACGCCTCTTCGCCGAGTCAGAGATCCCCTGGGACACCCTGGCCTTTCCGGTGGTCAAGGAGACCCTGGGCCTCTACTTTCGCGACCGCGCCGAGGGGCGGAGCGGCTTGCGGGTGGGCGACATCGTGCGGGAGGACGGGGAGCTGCGGCGCTACCGCGTGACGCTCTTTGAGGATTGACGGCTAGGCAAGGAGCCACCGGCCCAGCCGGTAGCTAACCGCCGCTACGGTTGCCGAGAGGGCTATGCCCCAGGCGATATCCACCAGCACCACCTTGATGGGCCAGCTCGGCAGGGTCGCCAGGTTGGTGAGCTCATAGGTCATGTAGGTGAAGAACCCGAACAGCAGGCCATTGCGCACTGCACGCCCCAGCGCGCCCTCGTCAAGGGCAGGGACCACGGCGAAATACAGGATGCCGGCGATGAAGAGCAGGTAGAAGACCAGGGCCGCCGGCCAGTTGACCGTGGGGCTCAGCAAGTGCCCGAGATTCGAGCGGTAAAAGTTCCGGGCCAGGACCCCGAGCCACAGCAGATCCAGGGCGAAGAATACCGGGACCGTGATTAGGTAGAGCTTGATCAGATGGAGGGTTGTCATGGATTCACCTGTGCGCTTGCAGATCCTAAGGATAGCGCCGAGCCACGCCTGGGCCGCGGGTGTCTCCCGGGTGCGCCCTAGGGTACACTGGCGCAATGGCAGGCCTCGCTCGCCACGCTGTCCGTCGTACCTGCCCCAAGCCCTCGTAGCTCAGATGGATAGAGCAATCGCCTCCTAAGCGATAGGTCGTGGGTTCGAATCCCGCCGAGGGCACCAATAAGTCTTTTGCGTTCGTTACCTCGCACGATCGGTTGTGCGGTGCTTGGCGTCGGCGTTTCTTCAACGTGACGTGTTCGTGACTCCAGTCCCAGTGCGTCGAGGGCGCCGCGGAGCTTCTCCGGCATGCGGTGGGCGGCATGCCTCAGCGAGAAGCCTGCCCGTTTTCTTCAGCGACTCCGGAGCTCGGCTCTCGATCGGCTCCCGGACTCTGGATGAGCTCGCCCATCACGGCCCGGACCCGGGCCAGGCCGGCGCGCAGGGGGTTCAGGTCCTGGGTGACCGGCAGCCGGTGGAGGTTTGCGATCTCGGACTGGACCGCTTGCACCTCCGGGCGCGCCGGGTCGTAGAAGGCGGCGAGCCAGGCGCCGGCGGTGTCCAGGGCCAGCCGAAACAGGGCCTCGTCGCCTCGGGAGAGGGCGAACAGGGCCGTCTGAAGCTGCTCCCCGAGGTGACCCGCCCCGGCGCTCCTCGCCACCAGGCTGGGTGTCTGGCCTGCGGGACCCGACCCGAACGGGCCTGGGTGGAGTCCGGTGGCCTGGATGCCGAGCCGCTCGATGCGATCCGCCAGTAGGTGAGGGCCGCCGGCTTGGGCCTCGGCGAGGGCGTCCCGGGACTCGGCCAGGGCCGTTTGCAGGGCGTGACCCAGGGTCGTGCCGGCAACCAGGGGCGACCCGGCAGTCCAGTCGGCGACCGCCTCGAGGGTCTCAGCCACAGACTGAAGCCCGCTCGGGTCCGGGAGGGTGGCCAGGCAGAGATCGAGCCGCCGGGCCAGCTCCCGGG
>JBGSUY010000270.1:0-12173 GCA_041753195.1 Chromatiaceae bacterium | reverse complement strand
CCCCAGCCAATTCCCCCCGCTTCGCCACCAGGGCGCTTACCACGTGCGGCTCGGCCATCGTTTTGACCCCCCGGCTGGTATGGAGGCCCGAGTGTCCGACTCGGCCAGAGGGAATTCATGTGCGGCTGCTACATAATGCCGCGTATCCCCGTCCTGGTCCCCTGTATGTCCTATGGCGCTCCCGGCACCCCTCGATCGCCGAGCGCATCGAGTTCGCCAGCCGCTACCGCCCCTGGGAGCAGGGACAGCCGCTGACCTATGGGCGCTACTTCGGCGAGCATGAGTCGAGCCGCAGGCCACCGGCTCCGCCCCAACGGGGATCACAGACCGCTGCGCCGTCCGATCGGCCTGCCCTTGAACGTCGATGGGAGACGACGCCGACCATCGCAGAGCCAGGCACGCTCGCGGCAGGTGCCTTCGCCAGTACGATCCGATCGTCGGCCAAATACGGATTGCCTACGCGGCTGGTTACCCGAAACCATACGGAGCACCTGTGAGCGTGTCGACCGTCCCCGGACTGGCTACACTGCACGGAGTCTGGGGACCTCCGATGTGAGGGCGTCCCATCGCACCGGGCGCTTGGCCCCCGCGCCGAGCCCCTTCCCGATTCAGCCTGCCCCACAGGAGGGCTCGTCCCATGATTCACGCCTACGCCGCACACGCCCCCAGAGGCCGCCTCGAACCCTTCACCTACGACCCCGGCCCGCTGGGGGCCGATCAGGTGGAAATCGACGTCATTGCCTGCGGAATCTGCCACTCGGACCTCTCGATGCTCAACAACGAGTGGCAAATGACGACCTACCCCTTGGTACCGGGACACGAGGTGATCGGCACCATCGCTCAAGTCGGTCCCCATGTGCGCCACTTGCAGGTGGGCGAGACCGTGGGGCTCGGCTGGTTCAGCGGGAGCTGCATGACTTGCCCCCAGTGCATGGGAGGCGACCACAATCTCTGCGCGAGCGCAGAGCAGACCATGATTGGCCGCTACGGCGGTTTCGCCAACAAGGTCCGTTGCAACGCCGAGTGGGCGATTCGCCTGCCTACCGGGCTCGACGTGCACAAGGCGGGCCCCCTGTTCTGCGGCGGCATCACCGTGTTCAACCCCATCGTCCAGTTCGGAGTGCGGCCAACGGATCGGGTGGGCGTGATCGGTATCGGCGGCCTCGGCCACCTGGCCCTGCAGTTCCTCAACAAATGGGGCTGCGAAGTGACCGCCTTTACTTCTAGCGACTCCAAGCGCGACGAGGCGATCCGGATGGGCGCTCATCATGTCGTCAACTCCCGCTCCGAGGCCGAGGTGGAGCGGCTCGCAGGCTCCCTTCACTTCGTACTCTCGACCGTGAACGCCGACCTGAACTGGGGGCTCTACCTCGCCGCCCTGGCGCCCAAGGGGCGGCTGCACACCGTCGGCGTTATCCCTTCCCCCATCCCGGTCCACGCTTTCCCCCTGATCGCGGGCCAGAAGAGCCTGTCCGGATCGCCCCTGGGAGCACCAGCCACCATTGGCAAGATGCTGGATTTCTGCGCCCGCCACCACATCGAGGCCCTCACCGAGCACTACCCCATGAGTCAGGTCAACGAGGCCATGGCGCACTTGGAAGCCGGCAAGGCGCGCTACCGGGTCGTGTTGGAAAACGACGCGACCTCGCGCTGAGTCGCAGGTGCTCGTCCATTCAACTCCACTGCGCGCCCGCCCGTTCTAGTAGCGGGATGCCCGTGGGCACACCCCGCGACCCACAGCTGCCGCTCAAGGCTAGCCTTCAAGTGATCGCAAAGGACGCGTAGCGGACTGTCGCGGTAAAACCTCTGGACGGGCAGCCCGCCACCCAAACTTGGCGTACGCGACTCAAGCCCGCTGCATATGACAACACGACGAGCCGAGGAACGTTGGCCCATCCTATTGATCTGAGTATGATTTCCGCATACCGTTGGCTCTGCTCGTTGCAGCGTTAGGCGGCCAAGCTGCAGCATTAATGGTTTCGGCGGCAGCGTGGCAGCCTAAACCACTAACGGCGCACCCGCTGCGGCTGCATAACCGCTGAAGGAGCTTTGGTATCCCTCGGCAACTGGCCCGGCGGACCGAGAATATCGGGACCGTTCGTCCGGGGAATACTGGTTCGGCCGTTAACGAGAAGGCGCAATACCAAGAGAAGAGGCGAAATGCCAACTGTTCTGCGGATCAAGGGCTTCCGTTTCCACTTCTACTCGGATGAAGGCGCAGAGCCCGCTCATATCCATGTGCGCAGCGGTGAGGGAGAATGCAAGTTCTGGCTTTCCCCGATATCGCTTGCCAGAAATCGAGGCATCCCTGCTCACCAACTGGGCGAGATTGAAAGACTGGTATTCGAAAACCAACAGCTTCTCTTACAGAAATTCGGTGAATACCATGGCCGTTGAAATTGAATCATGCGCTGTGCGCGCTTGGGCTGAAGGCCGCATTATCTTCTTAGAACTTACCGACGGGAGAATCATCGGCTTTCCCGCTGATCGATTCAAAATACTGCGTGAGGCATCCGATGACGCTCTTAAACAGGTTCAACTTGAATTGAATGGCTACGCACTTCGCTGGGAGCAACTGGACGAAGACATTACCGTCAGCGGAGTGGTTGCCGGGCACTTTCAGCTTCCTTTGCCGGAACAAGCGGCATAGGAAAGCAACGCAATCTCGAGCAAGCGCTGCAACCCCACCCCGCGGGTCGTCGCGATCTGCTTAGTCTGTGGTGTCGTCAACGTTGCAGCCGCATGCCGCGTTGGTGCTCCTTGGGGGCGGCTCGGCGTGTCGTTATACCTGACACGCAGCGTCCGAGACGGGTCGTGCCCGGCCAATCTGGAGCGTGACCGCCAGCGTCCGCAAAGCGCGTCTACCTCTCCCCGAAGGGATTCGGCTGGATGGCAGGTATCGCCGCATTGCCCACCTTGAGGGTCGAGGCCCGAGCGTCTGCACTGGGTCGTTTGCTGTCGCTAGGATCGGAGGGATCGGACGCAGCGACGGGCCGGTCACGACTTAAGAGCAGGCCTCGGCACCCAACTGGCGGACCGACGGAAGCCAACCAACAGCGATAATCTTTCCCGTTACCCCCAACCAGATGCTGTCGGCCACAAGCAGACGTTGACCCACGGGCCGCCGAGCGGCACGATTTGGTTCCGACCGCGCCGGAGGCGGGTGCAGGCTTAACAGGTCGTATCTCTTTTCAAGCAACAGACAGGAACCGAGGGCTGCTGAATGGCGATCAGGGAACAGCAATGGCAGAAAAAACTGCAGCATAAGAAAAGGAAAAGGAAGCTTTCACTCAAGCCGGCAACTCCAAGCCTTAGCTCCTCGTATAAGGCTTCCGCTTGCTCGAATTTTCCCGTTCATGAGTGTCTCGTGCCAGAAAATTTATTTGAGACCGGGTTGGGAACCGTAATCTGGACGCGCAGGACACCAGAGGGCTCGATTGCGGTTTCTGCCTTCATCGTCGACGTCTTCTGTCTCGGTGTAAAGAATGCGCTTTTCAATATATCGAGTGAGCAGCATTATGAGAGCACAGTCAAGCCGAGATTAACGGAGACGCATGGAGGTCAAGCATTCGAGTATGTACACCCAAGTTGTGCGAGAAAGCTTATCGAGGGCGCAATTAGTTACGCCAAGAATCTTGGATTCTCCCCTCATCGGGACTATCAGAGTGCGAAAGGCATCTTCGGCGATATCGATGCTCAGGCGTGCCCCACCCGATTCACGTATGGCAGCGAAGGAAAGCCTTTCTATATTCGTGGTCCGAATGAATCAATTTCGCAGGCAAAGAGAATCATTGACCAGTTACAGGCAAAATGCGGAGAGGGACACTTCCACTACCTCGTAGCGACTGATGAGGACCCTTGGTGAGGTGATGCGATGCCGCTCGGCAGCGGGCGTCGCGACTTCCTTATGCGGTCGGAGGCGGATCCTGGAGGGCAGTCTCGCGACGATTCGCTCTGGATCAGAACCGGGCCCAGGGGATCCAGAGGGCACAGCGGCGAGATCCGCTTTGGGTCGTAAGCTCGCGCCCAGGCGAAGCGCCGTCTGTGACCGCAATGCGCGTTAACCGGTCGCTCCAATGGACCACTTCGGGTGGCAGGTCCTGGGACAGACCTGCCACCAATGGGGTTCGCCGACTGACGGCAAAGTGTCATTGCCAAGCCGTCCCTCATGGGACACCTTGGGTATCGAGCCGGGCCTGTCGCATCGGCTGGAGGCGGCCAAAAATAAGGGAGCGCCAGAGCCATTCCAGGGGGCCGTAGCGAAAGTGTCTAAGCCACACGACGCTCAAGCCCACCTGGTAGAGTGACACCGCGAGCCAGAGCAGTGCGAGCTGCCAGCGCTCCAGGGTCCCGAAGAGGCCGAATCCGAAGCCATAGAAGATGGTGATAGCAATCACCGTCTGGCTGATGTAATGCGTCAGGGTGAGGCGTCCGGTGGCGGCCAGGGGGCCCGTGAGCCAAGTGGAGCGGCGCCAGTGACAGAGGAGGCCGATGAGGCCCACGTGACCCAGGGCCATGGGGAGGCGCCCGAGGTCGAGGTTCCCTGCTTCCAGTCGCGCCAGAGTCAGGGGATCGAATCCCAGGGTGTAGGCGTGATAGAGGTCGGCCCCGCGCAGCCAGGCCCCGAGGCCGTAGCCCAGCAAGGTTAACGCGAGGTAGAGGACCCAAGGCACGCGCCCAGACAACACGCCCCAGCGATAGAGCGCCATGCCGATCAGCATCATCCCGCCGATCTCGAAGAAATGGCGCCGGTAGAAGAGGGTGGAATGCTGGGTCATGACCTCCTTCACCTGGGCCAGAAAGATCTCCCAGTAGCCGGACCGGTAGAGCGCGATGTCCTGCTCCATCTGCAGCCGCAGCCATCCCAGGAAGCGGGTGCTGTCCTGGGGATCCACGCCGGATCCGGCCATGGCGCCGGCCCTCGCATCCGCTGCCAATGGCACCTCCCGGAGCCCGTCGATCAGCATCGTCCAGTCGATCTCCAGGTCCGAAACGGCTTGGAGCGCGACGCCCGCGAGGAACAGGGTCAGCGCCGGTGCCCGGCGCAACGGAAAGAGGAAGAGTCCGATCAGCCCGTAGGCGTAGAGAACGTCGTGGGGCCAGAGGAGCACGTAGGCGTGGATGATGCCGAAGAGCATCAGGGTAAGGTTGCGGCGGTAGAAGCGGTCGACGACGGCAATCCCGTCCCGGTCAAGGCGGGACTGGTCCAGGTAGATCAGGGCGCTGGCCCCGAACAGCATGGAGAAGAGGCCGCGCATGGCCCCTTCCATGAAGACCTCGGTCGAGGCCCAGACGGCGAAATTGAGGGTGCCGGGGGTGCCGAGCAGGGTCGGCAGGGCATTGGCCCCATAGGGCATGCCGAAGGCGCCGACCCCGATCCAGCAGACCCCGAGGACCGCGAAACCCCGCAGGACGTCGATCTGGGCGAAGCGACCCGAATCCGGCGCGCTCATGGGGCCGGGTCCGTCTCGGTGTTGCGTCGGCTGGGGCTCATGGAGTCGGATTGCTGGCTCGCGGTTCGGGGTCTGTCGGTCGATCGTTCGTCCACGGGCTTGAGTTCAAGGTGCGGATCCAGTGTCCCAGCGCGGCCCAGTCGCTCGGCGCCGAGGGTATCCGCAATCCAGTTGGATATCACCATCCCTGGCCCAAGGGCGACGGCGTTGGGGCCGCTCGGGCGCGTGCGATGCCCGTCAGCAGGCATCTGTACTCGCGTGCTGGATCCACACCGCGGTTGCTCTGGTAGGCAGACACCTTGCTGTCCTTTCAGCTTGATCCGACGCCGTTTGGCCGCCGCCCGGCGCCGCGCCAGCCTTTTCTGTCGGCTTGGAGCCGAGGGAGCGGGCCCTAGGTAGTTGGCGCTTGCGCAAGTGGGTTAATCTAGGCATCGATCCTGATCAACCCGCTTAAGGTTCTTCCCCATGCTCCTGCAACCCGTCATCCTGTCCGGCGGCTCGGGAACCCGTCTCTGGCCCCTCTCCCGGGAGGCCTATCCCAAGCAGTTCCTGCCGCTCACCAGCGAGCACACCATGCTGCAGGAGACGGCGCGGCGACTCGATGGCCTGGACGAGGAGCATCCCCGGCGCGCCATTGGCCTGGTAGCCCCCCTGGTGGTCTGCAACGAGGCCCACCGCTTCCTGGTCGCGGAGCAGTTCCGGATCCTGGGCCGCCCGTGCGCCGGGATCATCCTCGAGCCCAAGGGTCGCAATACCGCCCCGGCGCTGACCGTGGCAGCCCTGGCGGCGACCGAGGAGGGCAAGGACCCGGTGCTCCTTGTGATGCCGGCGGACCATACCATCCGCAACGAGCCCGGGTTCCGGGACGCGGTGGCGGACGGTTTTACCCTGGCCGAGCAGGGTGCGGTGGTGACCTTCGGGGTGGTGCCCAGCAAGCCGGAGGTGGGTTACGGCTACATCCGCCAGGGGGATGCCTATCAGGCCGAGGGGGTCGAGGGGCGCGCTTATCGGCTAAGCGGATTTGTGGAAAAACCGAATCTCGAGACTGCCCAGGACTATCTGGCGACCGGGGACTATCTCTGGAACAGCGGCATCTTCGTCCTCAGGGCGTCCATCTGGCTCGCGCTGATCGCGCGCTTCCGCCCCGACATCGCCGAGGCCAGCGCCAGGGCCTACCAAGGCGGGAGCAACGACAGCCAGTTCATGAAGCTCGAAGCGGACGCCTTCGCCGCCTGCCCGAGCGACTCCATCGACTATGCGGTGATGGAGCACCTGAGCGGTCAGGGTAGCGCAGACCTTCCCCCCGCCGTGGTTATCCCCCTGGACGTCGGGTGGTCGGATGTTGGTGCCTGGTCCGCCCTCTGGGAGGTGCGCACCCAGGACGCCTCGGGCAACGTCCTGGACGGGGACGCCTTCGTCCACGACTCCAAGAACAACCTGCTGATCGCACACCACCGCATGGTGGCCGCCGTCGGGGTCAACGACCTGATCGTGGTGGAGACCCCGGACGCGGTGCTGGTGGCCCAGAAGGACCGCGCCCAGGACGTCAAGGCGGTCACCCAGTTTCTGCAACGGGAGGAGCGCAATGAATTCCGCCACCATCAGCGGGTACACCGTCCCTGGGGGACCTTCGAGTCCATCGGCCAGGGCGGCCGCTATCAGGTCAAGCGGCTGGTGGTGAAGCCCGGTGAGGCCCTGTCGTTGCAGATGCACCACCATCGGGCGGAGCACTGGGTGGTGGTCTCCGGCACGGCCCAGGTGACCTGCGACGACAAGGTCTACCTGCTCACCGAGAACCAGTCCACCTACCTTCCAGTCGGCGCCAAGCACCGCCTGGAGAACCCGGGGACCATCCCCTTGGAGATCATTGAGGTCCAGTCGGGCAGCTACCTGGGGGAGGACGACATCGTGCGCTTCGACGACGTCTACAACCGGGGCGCCAAGGAAGGCTGCTGAGGCGGCGCCTGCGAGACCGCATCAATCTCGCCTTCGTCCTCGCCCTCGACTTCGGCGCTCCTGTAGCATTGGATGCTTTTGGCGCCGGATTTTCATCATGGGCTTCAAATGCGGCATCGTGGGCCTTCCCAACGTGGGCAAGTCCACACTCTTCAACGCGCTGACCAAGGCGGCCATCGCCGCCGAGAACTACCCCTTCTGCACCATTGACCCCAACGTCGGCGTGGTGCCCCTGCCGGACGCGCGGCTCGATGTGATCGCCGCCATCGTCAGGCCAAAGGCGGTCATCCCCACTACCATGCAGTTCGTGGATATCGCGGGCCTGGTGGCGGGTGCCTCCAAGGGCGAGGGTCTGGGCAACAAGTTCCTGGCCAACATTCGCGAGACCGACGCCATTGCCCATGTAGTGCGCTGCTTCGAGAACGACGACGTGGTCCATGTGTCGGGCGCCGTGGACCCGTTGCGGGACATCGAGGTGATCGACACGGAGCTGGCCCTGGCGGACCTCGAGACCGTGGACAAGGCTCTGGACCGGGCAGGCCGCGCGGCCAAGGTGGGAGACAAGAAGGCCCTGGCCCGCAAGCAGCTCCTGGACCGGGTGCGCGAGCAGCTCGACCAGGCACGGCCGGTGCGGGCCCTGGGCCTGGACGCGGAGGAGCGGGCCGAGATCCGAGACCTGTTCCTCCTCACGGCCAAGCCCACCATGTACATCGCCAACGTGTCCGAGGACGGCTTTGTCGACAATCCGATGCTGGAGGCGGTGCGCGCGCGCGCCGAGACTGAAGGGGCCGCGGTGGTCCCAGTCTGCGCGGCCATCGAGTCGGAGATCGTGGAGCTGGAGGACGCTGAGCGGGACGAGTTCCTGCGCGACCTGGGGCTCGATGAGCCGGGCCTCAATCGGGTGGTGCGTGCCGGGTACCGGCTCCTGGGGCTGGAGACCTATTTCACCGCCGGACCCAAGGAGGTGCGCGCCTGGACCATCCCGGCCGGCGCCCGCGCCCCCCAGGCGGCCGGGGTCATCCACTCGGACTTCGAGCGGGGCTTCATCCGCGCGGAGGTGATCGGCTACGAGGACTTCGTCGCCTGCAAGGGCGAGCAGGGGGCCAAGGAGGCCGGCAGGCTGCGCTCCGAAGGCAAGGACTACGTGGTCCGGGATGGGGACGTCGTCCACTTCCGCTTCAACGTCTGATCCTCGGGGGCCGTCGGCCGCGTTGAAGTCGGTTGACGCTCCTTCCATGCCTCTTTATGATTCGCGGTCCTTCCAGGCTACGTAGCTCAGCTGGTTAGAGCACCGCACTCATAATGCGGGAGTCGGTGGTTCAAATCCACCCGTAGCCACCAGAAAAATCCGGAAAAACAGCCGCCTGGAGCGGCTTTTCTTTTGCCTCTGCCGTGACGCCGAGCCGGGAGGAGGCGAAGTGGAGGAATTGCCCCTCCCATCGGCACCGGCCGGTCTACCGGCCATGGGCCGGGACTGGTCCTGGTGTACAATCTGCAGCCGATTCTGATCCCATCATCGGTCCCGACCAGGCGTCAGCGGATCCGTCCCGCCCGGGACGGGCGGAGTGGAGTGTGGAGAGAGCGTCCGATACCGATCCCCCTCAGGCGCAAGGCGACGCCCTCGAAGCCCAGGCGCGGCCAAGCGGGCCGAGCGCGGTAAGCCGGCCGCCTTCACCCCACTCCAGTCCCAACCCAGCCGACCCGGCGTCTGGCTCAGGCCGTGGCGCCTCCCGCGGTCCCCGCTCGGCCTGGGGTTGGTTCAACCAGTTCCTCGTCTCGGGGCTCTTCCTGCCCGTTCAATTGCTGACCCTGGGTCTGCTCGGGGCGGCGGTGTTCGTGGATTCCACGCTCCCCGAGCTTCCGGACGTGGAAAAGGGCTTGCGCAATGTCCAGCTCCAAGAGCCCCTGCGCGTCTACAGCGCGGACGGTGCCCTGATTGCCGAGTTCGGCGTGGAGCGGCGCTCACCGGTGTCCTACGACCGTTTCCCCCCGTTGCTGATCAAGGCCTTCCTGGCTACGGAGGACAGCCGTTTCTTCGAGCACCGGGGCATCGACGCAGTCGGTATGGGACGGGCGCTGCTCAGCTACGCCTCCACCGGGATCAAGTCCCAGGGTGGCAGCACCATCACCATGCAGGTGACCCGCAACTTCTTCCTGTCCCCGGAGAAGACTTTCCAGCGCAAGCTCGCCGAGGTGCTGCTGGCCCTGCGCGTGGAGAAGTCCCTCACCAAGGAGCAGATCCTCGAGCTCTATCTCAATCAGATCTTCTTCGGGCACCGCTCCTACGGGGTGGTTGCCGCGGCGGCCAACTACTACGGCAAGGACCTGACTCAGCTCACGGTAGCCGAGATGGCGATGCTCGCCGGATTGCCCAAGGCCCCCTCGTCCAATAACCCCATCACCAATCCGGAGCGGGCCCTGGAGCGGCGCAATTACATCCTGGGCCGCATGCGGGAGCTGGGCTATATCGACCAACCCCAGTACGAGGTTGCCGTTACGACACCCGATACGGCTCGCCTGCACGGCGTCGAGCCGGAGCTTGAGGCCTCCAACATCGCCGAGATGGCCCGCCAGGAGATCATCGAGCACTATGGCGAGGCGGCGGCCGCCCAGGGGCTCAAGGTGACCACTACCATCGAGTCCTGGCTCCAGAACGCGGCCCAGGAATCCGTACGCAAGGCCCTGCGACAGTACGAGCGGCGCCACGGCTACCGCGGGCCCGAGGCCCAGGTGGACCTCTCGGGCGCTTCGGAGGCCGACATGGACGCCTATCTGGAAGGGGTGGCCCGCATCCATGGACTGGAGCCCGGTCTCGTGACCAAGGCCGGTTCTCAGGAGGCCGAGGTGTACCTGGGGGGCGGACGCACCCTCACCCTGCGCCTGCCCCAAGTGAGCTGGGCCCGGGAGTTCCGCAACGCCAACTGGAAGGGCCCTGAGCCGCGTCGGGTCTCCGACGTGGTGTCGGTGGGCGACCTCATCCGGGTGCGCCAGGATGACAGGGGGACCTGGGAACTCTCGTCCATCCCGGCGGTGACTGGCTCCCTGGTGGCCCTCTCGCCTCGGGACGGGGCCGTGCGTGCCCTGGTGAGCGGCTACTCCTTCAACGAGAGCAAGTTCAACCGGGCGGTGGACATGCGCCGCCAACCGGGCTCCAGCTTCAAGCCCTTCATCTATGCTTCGGCGCTGCACGAGGGCTGGACCCCGGCCAGTCTGCTCAAGGATCGGGCCGTCAAGCTCAGCCTGGGGGGCGGCAAGACATGGGTGCCCAAGAATTTCGACCACAAGGAGATGGGCGCCGTCCGCATGCGCAAGGCCCTGGCCCTGTCCCGCAACCTGGCGACCATCAATCTGCTGAACAGCGTGGGTCTGGAGGATGCCCAGGCCTATATCCGCCGCTTTGGCTTCGAGCAGGATGCCCTGCCCCTGGGTCTCTCCATGGCCCTGGGCACCGGTGAGACCTCACCCATGAAGATGGCGGAGGGCTATGCCGTCTTCGCCAACGGCGGTTACCACGTGCTGCCCCACTTCATCTCCCGCATCGAGGGCGCCGACGGCCAGCCAATCTTCATCGCCAGCCCGCCCCGCGCCTGTGCGACCTGCTGGTACCGCTACGGGGAGGGGGAGCCCGTCCGCACGGCCGGGACCGTGGAAGAGGACCAGGCCGAGCAGGTGATCGACCCCCGGATTGCCTACCAGATCACCTCCATGCTCCGCGACGTCATCGAGCGGGGTACCGGTACCCGTGCCAAGCGCTTGGGGCGCACAGACATAGCCGGCAAGACCGGGACTACCAACGACGTCCGTGACTCCTGGTTCTGCGGCTACCAGGCCGAGCTGGTGGCGGTGGCGTGGATGGGCTTCGACGCCTTCCATAAGCTGGGGCGCGGGGAGGAAGGGGGGCGCGCGGCGCTGAGCCTATGGACCAGCTTCATGGAGCAGGCTCTCAAGGACCAGCCGGAGGCCCGCCTCGAGATGCCGCCCGGAATGGTGCGGGTGCGCATCGACGGCAATCGCGGCACCCTGACCAAGGCCAAGGACGCCATGACCGAGGAGGTGATGGAGGAGTACCAGCTCATGCTCTTGGGTCCGGAGCCGCAGGTCGCAACCTCGGGGCCCCGGGGGCCCGCCAAGCCCAAACCCGTGCGCTCGGCCCCCAAGGTGGTCGACGACCTCTTCTAAGACCCAGGGCTCGGCGGTGCCGTCGCCGGCGCGCAGGGCCAGCTCACAGTCTGAGACCTGCCGGGGCTCGGACGTCAGCAGCAGCGCCTCGGCCTTGGCGCGGGCCCCGGGGTCGGCGAAGAGGTCGAGGATGGAGCCCCCCAGCAGGTCGCTCGCCTCCCGGCTGGAGAACCGCACCAGGGCATCGTTCACCACCTCGATTTGGCACTCCCGATCGCACCACATGCTGGACCGCCACCGGCGTGTCCTCGTCCTCCTCCACCGCGACACCGATCAGGGCCTGCTCCAGGGCCCCGGGGGGAAAAGTTCCAGGTGGTGGGGGCGATGATCCGATAGGCCGCGATGCGGCCCTGGCGCAAGGTCAGCCAGTGACCCAGGGCCGCCCCGTGCCGCCTCCACCTCCCCCCGCGCCCCTCCCGCCAGCGTCCGAGGGCCTGGAGTCCATCGAGATCGCTCACGGACTCCGGCCGGTCGCCGAAGGTGTGGCGCTCCAGGAAGCCGCGAAAGGCTCGAAGCAGGGTCAGCCGCAGCAGCAGCTCCGCCGCGGTCAGGGGCCGCGTGGTGCCGCCGGGCTGGAGGCTCAGG
>JBGSUY010000269.1:0-4534 GCA_041753195.1 Chromatiaceae bacterium | reverse complement strand
GGATCACCGCCGGCGTTGCGGTGGGGCTCGGGCTGCTCGGCAAGTACACCATGGCCGCCATCGGGCCAGCGCTGCTGTGGGGCATCCTGCGCGCCGATCCACGGGCGCTGCGGACCCCCTGGCCTTACTTGGGCGCCCTGGCCGCCGTCCTGGTCTTCGCGCCCAACTTGATCTGGAACGTCCAGCACGACTGGTTGACCCTGCGCTTCCAATTCGGCCACGGATTCGCCCTGGAGACCGGCGACCTGCTGGCCGGGGCCGCCCCCATCGAGCAGGCCGCCCCCCAGTCCTTCGCCGAGCGCGCGGGGAGCCTGCTGGGTTACCTCGGTACCCAGCTCGGCTTCTGGGGCCTGATGGCGCCTCTACTGCTGGCGCTGCCCTGGATCGCCCGCCGTCGCCCCTCGCGGTCGACCGGCTCCGCGATGGCGGAGCCCCCGACGCTGCTCCCTCAGGCCCGGCCCTTGCTCAACGCAGCGGCCCTGTTTCCCCTGGCGTTCTTCGCCCTGGTAGCCACCGCAAGCGCGGTCGAGGCCAACTGGCCGGCCATGTATCTGCTCGCCGCCCCCGCGGTCCTGGCGCCTTGGCTGCGGCAAGTCCGCCCCTGGGTCCTGGCCGCCGCGGCCGGCAACCTGATCCTGACAAGCCTTTATGCGGCGCATGCCGCCACCGGCGCGCTGCCGCTGCCCGATAGTGCCAACCGCATCCTGCGGGAGACCCACGGATTCCGCGAGCTCTCAGCCATCGCCGCCGGACTGGACGCCCCGGTCTATGCAGACCGCTACCAGCTCGCCGCCGCTTTGCGCTTCTATCAGCCCGGGCTCCAGACGAGCCAATGGCCAGGCATCACGCGCCCATCCGAATACCTAAGGGGGACCATCGCCCCGCAGGCGGGGCCCCAGACCCAGAGCGGTCCCTTCTGGCTCTTGAGCCGCCTACCCAACCCGCCGGCCATCCAGGGCTTCGCGGCAACCGCGCAGCGCACGCTCTACGATTGCCCACGTACCCCCTTGGCAGAGACCGCCGAGCCGCCTTGCGACAAACCGCTGCATCGGTGGCAACTCTTCCGCTACGAGCCCCGAGGCTAGATCGGGAGCCCTGGCGGCGGCCTCAAGCGGGCCTGGACCCGCGGACGCGGGGCGCAAGGGCGAAATCCGCCGACTTTGAACGGACCCTGTCCGATCGTCCGCAGGGATTCGGCGCTGCACCCGAACCCCCTTATACTGCTCAGTCCTGTGCGGCCCGAAACCACAAAACCTTAATTTCGCTCTGTCTTTAGCGAGGACTCCATGCATAACGGCACGACCATCACCCAGTTCATCATCGAGGAGCAGCGGCGCATCGCCGGGGCGACCGGCGACTTCACCTCGTTGCTGAACGACATCGTCACGGCCTGCAAGGTCATCAGCAATTATGTGAACCACGGTGCCCTGGTCGGGGTGCTCGGGAGCGCGGGGAGCGAGAATGTCCAGGGGGAGACCCAGAAGAAGCTGGACGTGATCTCCAACGATGTCTTCATCAAGTCGAACGAGTGGGCGGGACACCTGGCCGCCATGGCCTCGGAGGAGATGGACGAGATCTATCCGATCCCGGCGGGCAAGCCCCGCGGCAAATACCTGCTGACCTTCGATCCACTGGACGGCTCGTCCAACATCGATGTGAACGTCTCGGTGGGGACCATCTTCTCCATCCTGCGTTGCGCCGGGGGCTGCCAGAACCCAACGGAGCGGGACTTCCTCCAGGCCGGGACCCAGCAGGTGGCAGCGGGCTACGCACTCTACGGGCCATCTACCATGATGGTCCTTACAACGGGCAATGGGGTGAACGGATTCACGCTGGACCAGAACATCGGCGAGTTCATCCTCACCCACCCCAAGATGCAGATCCCGGCAGACACCCGGGAGTTTGCCGTCAACGTGTCCAACATGCGCTTCTGGGAGCCGCCCGTGCGTCGGTATGTCCAGGAGTGCCTGGATGGGAAAGAAGGGCCGAGGGAGTCGGACTTCAACATGCGCTGGATTGCGTCCATGGTGGCGGAGGTCCATCGCATCCTCACGCGCGGCGGTGTCTTCATGTATCCCATGGACTCCAAGATGAAGGCCAAGGGAGATGGCGGAAAGCTGCGCCTCCTCTACGAGGCCAACCCCATGTCGTTCATCGTGGAGCAGGCCGGCGGCGGATCTATCACCGGCACGGAGCGGATCATGGAGCTCCAGCCGGAGTCCCTGCACCAGCGGGTGCCGGTAATCCTGGGCTCCCGCAACGAGGTGGAGCGCATCCTCGCCTACCATCGGGAGGGCTGACCCATGCTCGGCGCGCCTTGAGGGTGCGCCGAGTCATCTGTTTCTCGAGTCGGTTGGAACAGATGTTGCCCGGCGGCGCTTCACGGCAACCACGGGTAAGGATAGTATCCGCGCCGGTCGCGCAACGGCCCGAGACCGGCGTGGGAAGGCGAGCCAACGTCCGGGCGCGGCGCCCGCGTGATCCGATCCTCACCCAATCCGCTTTCCAGCCCCAGGAGCCCCAGATGTCCGAGGTCCGATACTCTGCCCACCCGTCGCCGCTTCGGATACGGCCATTCGCTGAGCTGAGCATGGTCGCGATCCTTCTGCTGGGGTTCCTCTTGGTCGTCATCGGCCGGTACCAGTGGCCCTCGATCCTGGGGGGGCTGGCGCCCGGGTTGGAGCAGATCGACGGCCAGATCGTCCAATATATCGGCGTGGCCTTATTCGGCCTCGCCATGGTTGTTCTGTACCTATGGTATGTCCCCACCCGATTCGAGCGTCTCGGAATCACGGACGATGCCCTGATCTATCACAAGGGTTCTCTCACCCGTACAGGGGCGGAGATCAAGCTCAGCTCGGTGCGCGAGCTGAGGCTCGACCAGACCCCGCTGCAGCGGCTGGTCAATGGCTGCGACATCGCGGTGTTCACGGCCGGGGACAAACCGGAGCTCGCGGTCCGTGGGCTGCCGCATCCAGAGCGCATCCGCGCGCTGGTGAAGGCCCGGGAGAGCGCCCGGGCAACGAGCTGATCGATTGCCGCCGGAGGCGGCGGATAGGCGAGGCGCATGTGCCGCTCGGGCTCCCGGTGGAGAGCGCCTACCTTGGCCTGCCATCGGGACTAGCGCTCGGCACGCCGCCGGACGCCGAGCGAATCCGCCGCGGGGGCACCCGCTTTTCTGCCAAGTGCCCCCGACAGCCTTACCAGCTCAGGGTCTTTGTATCGTCCTTGAAGAGTGCGGCGCCGGTCAGGTCCGGGTTGCCAACCTGAAGCCCGTCGATCAGGTCCCCCTCTGCCACCCCATAGTGCTTCATGCACAGTGGGCAAACGATCACGGCCGCACCCTTTCCCATCAGCTCCCCGAGCTTCTTCTGGTGCTCCGCAAAGGTCGTGGCGTTGGCCTTGGAGCCGATATAGACGGCCTTGTCGTTCAGGAAGACGGTGAGGGGGTGTCCACGCTCCAGCTGATTGGAGCCGAACGAGAGCGCCATCCGCGCCCGATGGGCGTCGTCGCTCGTCAGGTTGATAAAGAGCGGATCCTCGTCCGCCAACGCGGCGGAGGCGGCGGCAAAGACCAGGCCGAGCAACAGGGCAAGACGTGCGAGGGACTTCATGTTCAGGACTCTCCAACTGTGGCGATGGGAGTCTCAATCGGAGCTTAAGCGCCCCTGCTGCGTCAACTGCCGCTTGTCCCTAGGGTCGGATCGGACGACATCGCACGGCGGCCGGGTCAAACGCCTCGGGGCTACGCCTTTACCGAGCCCATTCCTGGCTCTCGGTTTCCGTCGAGCGCCGCCCTTGGCCCGATCGGCACGGCACCCAGAGCGCGCCCCGTGCGTCGAGGACTATCTCTTCTTCTTCGCCCGTGGGTGGGTCTGGTCGTAGACCTGCGCCAGGTGCTGGAAGTCAAGGTGGGTGTAGATCTGCGTGGTGGCGATGTCCGAGTGACCGAGGAGCTCCTGGACGGCCCGCAGGTCCCCGGAGGACTCCAGCAGGTGGCTCGCGAAGGAGTGCCGCAGGAGATGGGGGTGGATGCCGCGGAGTGCCCCCTGCTCCTGCCCCCAGCGGGCGAGCCGGGCCTCCACGGTGCGCGGGTGGATGCGGGTCCCGCGGGAGCTGACGAAGAGCGCCAGCTCCCCTTGGGCGGCCAGATTGGCCCGTACCCGCATCCAGCGTTGGACGGCCTCCCGGGCCTGGGTCCCCACCGGCACCCGGCGGGTCTTGGCCCCCTTGCCGGTGACGGTGAGCGCCGCGTCCGCCATGTCGATATCGCCCAGATCGACCGAGACCAGCTCCTGGAGGCGCAGCCCCGAGGAATAGAACAGCTCGATCATGGCGGTATCGCGGATGGCAAGCAGGTCATCGGCAGGCTTGTCCAGCAGGCCGCAGATCTGATCCGCGTCCAGGGTAACCGGCAGCTTACGGGGGCTTTTGGGTGCGCGCACGCCCACCGCCGGGTTGTTGCCGGCACGGCCCTCCCGCAGCAGCCAGCGGTAGAGGCTGCGCAGGCTCGCCAGCTCCCGCTGGAGGGTGC
>JBGSUY010000268.1:0-3769 GCA_041753195.1 Chromatiaceae bacterium | reverse complement strand
CCCCAGCCAATTCCCCCCGCTTCGCCACCAGGGCGCTTACCACGTGCGGCTCGGCCATCGTTTTGACCCCCCGGCTGGTATGGAGGCCCGAGTGTCCGACTCGGCCAGAGGGAATTCATGTGCGGCTGCTACATAATGCCGGAGACCTCAACAAACTCATTTTTTGGAGAGCACGATGAACACACCCCTCCGTCTCGCGGCCGTCCTGTCGTCCCTGGCGATCTTCGGCCTCGTCAGCCTGGATGCCAGCGCGGCATCCATCCGCGTGCGCTGAGGCAAGTCCGCGACCCGCTCCAAGATCTCAGTGGATGCCGGAGATCTGCTCCCGGGCAACTACCGGGCCCGCGTCATCTCCGGCTCGAACGCCAAGAATTCGCCTTTCGCCCCGACCGTAGGCGACGAGGTCGCACTCGATTTCGATAGCGCCCCCAACCAGGCGGGGACGACGCCGATCAGCCCGGCGTTCATCCAAAATCTGAAGGTCACCGGCAAGATCATCAACGAGCGGGGGCGGACCGTCGCCTCCGACACCGAGTTCTGCCGGCAGCGTTAGCCGCCTGCGTCGGCGCCAGGCCCACAGGGAGCAGCCAGGGATCCGATGCTTCCACCGTCGGTAAAGGCCCGGCGACAAGAAACAGCCCAGGATGACGAGACGGCGATGACCCAGGGGATAGACGGCGAGCTGCTCGCCCCTCAGATACCGAGGCTGCGGCGCTATGCCCGCGCCCTGACCAAGGATCCCCAGACGGCGGATGACCTGGTTCAGGACTGCCTGGAACGGGCCTGGCGTAAGGCCCACCGCTGGGAGGCGGGAAGCGATTTGCGCGCCTGGCTCTTTACAGTGATGCACAACGTCTACATCAATGGTCTGAAACGCAAGAGGCCCGAGACCGAGCCCATGGAGCACACCGACTACGAAGATCCGCGGCCCATTGCCCCGGATGGGGGTCTACAGCTTCGGGACCTGGAGCGCGGTCTGACCCAGCTCTCCCCGGAGCAGCGAGAGGTGCTCTTGCTGGTGTGCCTGGAGGAGATGACCTACGAGCAGGTGGCGGCCGTGACCGGGGTGCCCATCGGCACCATGATGTCGCGCCTGCATCGGGCCCGGGAGCGCATGCGCACCTTTATGGCGGGGGAGCAGCGACCGGTGATTCGGAGGGTAAAGTGATGAACCTAAATTCCTCTGTTGACCCGATCCGGGAGCCAACCGAGGGGCAGGCAAGCTGAGAGGCGATGGGTTTGGCGGCCTGGCCGCGATGATCTGGCTGACGATAGAGCGCACGAGGGCGCGCCAGCGGTCGATGGTCGGCAACTGAGGCGCGTTTGCCAGAACATGCTCAAGACCCGCGCGGATATTGGCGATCATCTCGCTGATCCGAGGGCCTGCCGCATGGGATAGGGTGAGCAGCAGCCGGGACTGGCCGGCGTGCTGGGTCAGGCGGGCGACACCGCTGAGCAGCATGGGGCGGCTGGTGATCGCCTCCAGGCGGGTCTGCGGGTGCGCCAGACGGACATACCAACTCCACCAGTTGTAAATCAGCGCCACCGCGCGCGCGGACAGGTTGCAGCGCTCCAGGTCATGGGTGGTGTAGCCGCCCCAGCCCCAGTGGTTCTTGAGCTCATCGAAACCGTTCTCGCAGTCGGCCCGATCCCGGTAGAGCTGGCCCATGGATTCCAGCGCATAGTCTGCGTTGGTCACCAGCACGGCGTACTCCCAGAGCTTGACCGTGTCTGAACGGTCGATGAAGTGCAGCGCCTGCTGGGGGTCCTCACTGGTGGTCTCGGCCGCCAGGCTGTCGTTGACCCGCCGGCGCAGCACCACCACGCGCCGCGGCTCCAGCCAGACAGCCGCAGTTGGCTTTCGACGGCGTCGAAGCCCTGACCCACGCCGTGCCACTCGCCGTGCTGCCATTGCCGTTCGATCAGGCGTTTAACCCCGGCGGTCTGCCGCAGCTTGAACAGATAGCGCTGCCCCATGGCTTCCATCTCGAGCATGATCCCCTCACTGCCAAAGGCGTTGTCGCCGCGCACCAGGGTGGGGCGTTCCTCGGGGGCGAGCCGCTCGAGCAACTGACACAGGCGGGGCAAGCTATGTTTGGCCGCGCTGGCTTTGCCGCCTTGCACCTCGACATCGAGCACCAGGCGCAGGTTGCCGATCCAGTAGGTATGCAGGGTATGGCTTGGGCGTCCTGGCTTGGTGGGGTTGTAGCCGATCTCGGCGCCGGCCTGGTGGCCGTAGAGCAGTTTGATGGTGGTGTCGATGTCGAGGATCCAGGCGGTGCGCAGGGACTCGCGGGTGCTTTCGCTCAGGGCCGTGTCCATCCAGGCGGTGCTCTTGGCCAGTTGTGCCACGCGCAACGCCTCCGCCGCTCGCTCCTGCTGCTGTTCCTGCCAGGCCGTCTCGACCGCTTTGACCAGTGCTTTTTGCTCAAACCCCATCTCACCCATCGGGTGACCCTCCTATTCTGCTGCAAACCCGCTCCCGCACTGAGCTTGCAGCCGTTCTGTCGAAGTCAACTGAGGAAAATGGGTTTATTCCCCCGTCCACGGGTCCGATTTCAACCACGGCCCCATCCTCCGAGTCTCCATGCGATCCGCGACGACAGCGGCGGCGAACTTAACCCTCGGGAGTACAATGGGTCGCTCTTGCAAAGACCACCGGGAGAACCACACAAATGATCTATGCGTTCGGAGTCGAGCTACACATGCCTTTCGACGAGGCGCTCGCCCAGGTGCAAGCGGCCATTCAGGCCGAAGGGCTCGGGGTCGTGAGCGACGTAGACGTCCAGGCCATCATGCGCAACAAGCTCCAGGAGGAGATTGCGCCGTATCGGATGCTGGGAGCCTGCGCCCCGGCCCTGGCCAAACGGGTAATGGAGGCGGAGCCGGAGGCGGGGGCACTACTCCCCTGCACCGTTGTCGTGCGGGAGATCAGGCCCGACCTGACGGGAGTCACCTTCATGGACCCCGAGGCCGTACTGGGCCTCGCGGACAATCCGGCCGTGGCGCAGGTCGGCCAAGATGCCCGGGCGGTCATCGAGGCCGTGCGCGATCGCCTGAGTGGCCAGCACCCGGTCAACCTGATGTAGGCCAGTGGGCACGCCGCGACCCCGGAGATCGCGGCCCCTGGGCCCTACCGGGCGGGACGCCCGCGGTCCCAGGGTGACGGTGACAGGGGCGGCGGGAGGCGGCATGATTCCGGGTCGATGCACCCAACCTGGATCCTCCCACCATGGCCACCGTCCTCATCACCGGCAGCAACCGAGGCCTTGGGCTCGCGTGGGTCCGGCAATGCGCGGCACGGGGCTGGCGGGTCTTCGCGACCTGCCGAGATCCAGAGGGGGCCGCGGACCTACAGACCCTGGCCGGCCAGTATCCCGGTATTGGCCTGCGCCGGCTCGACGTCACGGCCCCGGACCAGATCGCCGACCTGGCGCGGGACCTCGCCGACGAGACGCTCGACCTCCTGGTGAACAATGCCGGGGTCTATTTCGAGCACTGGGGCCAGGACCCCATCGGCCGCATCGACTACGACGCCTGGCAGGAGACCTTCCGCGTCAATACCCTCGGACCCATGCGGGTCACCGAAGCCCTGCTCCCCCGCCTCACCCGGGCCGAGCGCCCCCTGGTGGTCGCCATCAGCTCCAACATGGGCAGCATCGCCGGCATCGCGAGCCCCCGGGACTATGCCTATCGCTCCAGCAAGGCGGCACTCAACGCCGCCATGCACGGCCTGGCCCTGGAGCTCGCCGAGCGCCGAATCGGGGTC
>JBGSUY010000267.1:0-3146 GCA_041753195.1 Chromatiaceae bacterium | reverse complement strand
GGCGCTCGCCGGCAGCACGGCAACGCCATCGCGCAGGATGGCCACGCCGAGCCCCTTGAGGGCCCGCCAGAGCCGAACGCGCGGGGTGCTGGCGGAGCCACCCGAGAGACTCGTCAGGAAGAGAAGCCAGGCGGTGTCTGGTTGGGTCATAGGAAACATACGCTACTTCACTGTAGCGTATGTTACAAGACCCTTCACTGGGACCCAACAGTACGAAAACTGCCCTCGACTCGTGCCCGGATTGTCTGCGGGCGGGAGGTCGGCTCGTCAGGAACGCGGGTGCGGCATCTCACCTGGCCGTCATTCCGGCACGGATTGCCGGAATCCAGGCGCCAAGGACGGCAACGCCGTTGCCGTGAGTCGCGGCGGCTAGAGCCGGGGCTAGGGCTTGATGTCGAGCACCGGCGTGTCGGGAAAGGCGTCGATGTCCTCGACCTCGATGACGTTCTCGTGGACCGAGAGCACCCGGCAGCGGCTCAGCGCAATCGGATTGGGACGGACGGGGGCACGGGTGGCAAACACGCCCCGCAGCGGGTTCCGCGGGTCGCCCCGAGGGTGCACCTGGAGGATCCCGCGCCCTTGCGGCGTGTCGTTGCGGTCGAGCCAGTACAGGACCCAGATGGCCTCGAGCTCCTCGACACCCATTAGGGCGGGTTGATACTGCCTTTCGATCTCGATGTGGGTCTTCCCGTCGGCCTTACGCACCCAGCCGATGGGCCTGACCTCGTAGACCGGAACCGTGCCCTTGTCCGATTCCGACACCGCCCCCGGGCTTGCGGACAGTCCCAAGAGGAACGCGAGTGCCGCGAGCAGCCCGCTCATGCGCCGGTTGCCTCTGCATCTGCCATCCCTTGGCGACCTGGTCAGGGGCAGCCTGAGGCATCCCGAGTGCCCAGGGGAAGCAGCATAGGATGCTGTCCAGACCTCGGCCGTTGGTGTCACCCGGACCAAGTTGCGGGTCTCACCCGTGGAGATGCCGATGGTGCAGATCGGGGTAATGCGGGTGGGAATGCAGGAGGGGCTTGTGCTCGTGCGCATGGGTGTGGGGCTCGACAGCGCCCCACTGCGCAGCATGCTCGTGCTGGTGGTGCTCGTCCTGGCGGTGACTGTGGCTGTGGGTCAGAGGTTCATGCCGATGGGGATGATCATGGCGTTCGGTGACATGGAGCCAGACGCCGATGGCCATCAATACGGCGGCTACCCAGAAAAGGGTGCCCGGACGCTCGGAAAGTAGCAACATCGCGGTCGCGGCGCCGAAGAACGGCGCGACCGAGAAGTAGGCCCCCGTGCGGGCGGTGCCGAGGTGGCGCAGGGCCCAGACGAATAGGCTCAGGCTGACCCCATAGCCGAGCAAGCCGACGCCGAGGGCCGCAAAGGCGATGGGGACCGCGGGCGGTGTCCAGCCAGTCGATACCGCTATCGCGAGATTGATGCCGCCGGCGACCAGGCCCTTGAGGCCGGCGACCTGCATCGGATCACTGCCGGAGACACGCTGGGTGAGGTTGTTGTCCACGGCCCAGGCAAGGCAGGCCGCGATGACCGCCAGCGCCCCGAGCGGCAGCCCTGCGGCCGGCGCACCCTCCCAGGACAGCAGGACACCAGCCCCGGCGATCAGGAAAAACCCGGTCGCTACCCGCCGGTCGACGTTTTCGTGAAAGACGAACCAGGCCAGAAGGGCAGTGAAGACACCTTCAAGGTTCAGCAACAGGGCCGTGCTCGCCGCTTGCGTGTGTGCCAGCCCAAGCATCAGCAGGACGGGGGCGACCACACCTCCAACCAGGATCGCTCCCGCCAGCCACCACCAGTCAGATCCCGCCAGGGGCGCCTCTTGTGAGGTCCTCTCGCGGCCGATGCCTCGCCACACCCAGCGCAGGAGGGTCAGCCCCAGGCCCGCCCCGAGATACAGCAGCCCGGCCAACGCGAGCGGTGGCACCTGCGCCAGCAGGACCTTCGCCAGGGGCGTCGAGGCGCCGAACAGGAGTGCCGAGAGAAGTGCAGCCAGAATCGCCAGGCGCATCGAGTCGATCATCGCCTTGGTGCTTATACCAGGGTCACGCGGAGCCGCCTTCCGAAGGTATCGGTAAAAGCCGATTGACCATCGGTCTTTTGCACAAGATACTCCGACACCAACCGTTTGTCTGGGGCTTTCTATCGTGTCGTCCTTTGCAAGACCCTATCTGGGGGTACTGGAGCTAGCCGTCCTCGAGGCGCTGTGGGGGCACGGCGAGCGCGACGCCAAGTCGGTGCACGGCGAGATCGGCATGCGCCGTGGGATCTCGCTGAATACCGTCCAGTCGACGCTGGAGCGCCTATTCCGCAAGGGCCTGCTCCGGCGCGAGAAGGTGAGCCACGCGTATCTCTACACCCCGGCACTGCAACGCAAGGAGCTGATGGAACGGCTGATCGGCGACGTGGTCGAGACCCTCTCCGGCGGCCGCCCGGAGCCCATGCTCGCCGCCTTCGTGGACCTCGCCGCCCGGGTGGACGAGGAGAACCTGGCGCGGCTCGAGCGGCTGCTTGCCGAGCGCCGCGCGCAGGACGCGGAGGACGCTCCGTGAGTGGGGACCTCGGCGTGATCGCCGCCTCCGTATTGGTCTTCGCCGTGGCCGCCCTGCTCGTGTCTCTTCTCGGTGGGGCGTTGTATCCACCGATTCGGCACTTCCTTCGTGGGTTGCCACCGGCCGCCGAGTCGGAATTCTTGCTCGCCTTCGCCGGTGCACCCGCGTTGGCCGGGGTCTTGCTGGTCGTGCTGGCGCTGGCACCCTCCTTGGCCCATCTCATCGGAATTGGGATCGACCACTGCCACACGCACGGGCACCACCCCCATTTCTGCGTGATCCATTTCGCCTTGTGGACCGGCAGCGGATTAGATCGGCTGGTCCTGCTTGCGGCCGGACTCGCTGTCGTCACGGTCGCCGGCGATGTGCCGAGAAGGCTATGGCAAGCGCGCGGGGTCGCCCGGGCGCTTGAGGCGCTCGCGACTCCTGCCCCCGCCGCCGGGGCCTGGCATGTGGTCGACATGGAGGGCCCGCTCGCGGTGACGGCTGGCGTGATTCGTCCGCGGATCTACCTCCCCAGTCGCCTGCTCGATACCCTCTCGCCCGTGGAGCTGGCTGCCGTCGTCGGCCACGAGCAGGCCCATCGCC
>JBGSUY010000266.1:0-14968 GCA_041753195.1 Chromatiaceae bacterium | reverse complement strand
AGCAGCCGCCGGCAGGGCAGCCGGTCCCGCCGCAGAGCACGATTGCGGTGGTGGTCGAGGCGCAACCCGCGCTCGCCGGCATGGAGATCGATACTGACCGCCGCGGATCGGACTACACCGTGTTCGATCTCGCTAGCGCTGATCCCGCCTCCTGCCAAAGCCGCTGCGCGGGAGACCCGCAATGCAGGGCATGGACCTACGTCAAGCCTGGAGTCCAGGGCGTCCAGGCGCGGTGCTGGCTGAAGAGCTCGGTTCCGGCAGCCACCCGGGATACTTGCTGCGTGTCGGGCGTGAAAGTGCCGATTGACACGGCATTGGCGGCTCCCCAGCAAATCTCGCCCGCGGATGGATCCGTGTTCGACATTTACCCACGTGAGACGCGGCTGGAATGGAACCGGGTTTCCGGCGCAGCCGCCTACGCTGTCGAAGTCGACTGTATGCACTGTTGCACGTCTGGACAGTGGTGCACCGACGTGGGTAAGACCTACCAAGTCAAGGAGGGCCTCAGCGCGCCCATCTACACCTTCAATTTCGTGGGCGCCCAGCCAGGCCGATGGCGTGTTTGGGCCTTGGACAGCGCCGGCAAGGCGGGTGCGAAGAGTCCCTGGCGGGAGTTCCGTTTTACGCGTTAGAGACACGGGATGGACCCCCGCCTCATTTCCTCCCGCTCCCGACCTGGGCTTTGTCTGCCGCAGCGGTGCTGCTTTGGTGGCCAATGAAGTCTTGGATCTTCCTGGTGACGGTGCTTTTGGGGCTGCTTCCAGCTCCGGGCGGGCTGACCGCGGAAACACTCTCCGAGGATGTGGCGCCCTACATCTCCAGCCAGGCCCAGACGCCGAACCCTGCGGGAATCGGAGACCCGGCATCCGAACTCGATGAACTGGATCGGGAAGCATCCACGGCCTACCGAATGGGCCTCCACGCGGCGGGAATTGCGGCGGCGAAGAGAGCGATTGCGCTGCGCAGGAACACCCTGGGCCTTGACCATCCAGATACCACTCGGAGTATCAACAACCTGGCGGTGCTGTATGCGGCGATGGGGGCCTATGGCGAAGCGGAGGGCCGCTATCATCAGGTGCTTGCGATCCGCGCGAAATCCCTCGGTCCCGAGCATCCGGACACCCTTCGTAGCTTCGAGAACCTGGTGGCGCTACACGTCGAACTGCGCCCAGAGGACGCCAGCACCGCCGCGAGCCTCGAAGAATTGGCGGCGCTGTATTCCGGAATGGGCGTCTACGCCAAGGCCGAGCCACTCTATCAGCAGGCGCTGGTGATTCGGGAGAAGGTCGTCGGTCCCGAGCACCCAGACACCGCCACGAGCCTCAACGACCTGGCCCAGCTATACGTGAAGATGGGCGCCTACGCCAAGGCCGAGCCCCTCCATCAGCGGGCGCTGGCGATCAGGGAGCGGGTCCTTGGCCCCGGGCATCCGGACACCGTCACGAGCCTCAACAATCTCGCGTGGCTTTACCAGTTGACGGGCGCCTACGCCAAGGCCAAGCCGCTCCAAGAGCAGGCGGTGGCGACCGCGGAAGAGGCCCTGGGCCCCGAGGATCGGGAAACTGCGCGGAGCCTCAACGGCCTAGGGCTGCTCTACGAGAAGTTGGGCCTCGAAACCAAGGCCGAGCCCCTGCTGCGGCGGGCGCTCGCGGTCTGCGAGAAGGTCCTTGGCACTGAGCGTCCCGAAACCGCCTCCGTCCTGAGCGGTCTGGCACAGAACCGGGAGGCGATGGGCGAGTACGCCGAAGCCGAGTCGCTCCACCGGCGTGCGCTAGAGATTCGTGAGAAAACCCTCGGCCCCAACCATCCCGAAACCGCCTCATCGCTCAACGCCCTTGCGGTTTTATATTCCGTAAATATGGGCGATCAGGCTCGAGCGGAACCGCTCTATGAGCGGGCGCTGGCAATTCGCGAGCGGGTGCTCGGCCCCGCACACCCCCACACCGCTTCGAGCCTTGCCAACCTCGCGGAGTTGTATCTGGCGACTGGCGCGTACAACAAGGCCGAGCCGCTCTTCCAGCGCGCGCTCACGATTGCCGCTGGGACACGCTCGCCCGAGCTGCTGTCCTCGGTTCTACATGGCTTAGGCGATCTCGGCGCCCGTCAGCAGCGCCCATCCGAGGCCATTTTCTACCTCAAGCAGTCGGTCAATGCCATCCAGGGGCTGCGCGGCCAGCTCACTACGCTGGACCCTGAGCTGCAGCGGAGCTTCCTGGCCCAGAGGTCTTCCGTGTACCGCTTCCTGGCCGACGGGTTGGTTGATCAAGGCCGCCTGCCCGAGGCCCAGCGGGTGCTGGCAATGTTGAAGGAGGAGGAATACTTCGAGTTCGTGCGCCGCGATGCTGGTGCCGATGTGGGTACCACCAAGGTAGGCTACAGCGCCTCCGAGCAGCCATGGAATGCCCGTTATCAGAAGATCGCTGGCGAGCTGGTTCGCCTTGGAGCAGAGCAGCGCGCCCTGCGAGAAAAGGATGAGGAGGCGTTGAGCCCCGAGGAGCGCATACGGGTTCGCGAGATCGACGGCGATCTGGAGGTCGCGAGCCAGGCCTTCACCCATCTGCTTGACGAGCTGAGGGCGGCCTTCGCGGCCGTCGATAAGGCGCGTGGGGAAGAGCTCGCAGCGCGCCAGTTCGACACCTCGCGCATGGGGGCAGTCGGCGCCCTCGGCCCCGGCACCGTGCTCTTGCAGTACATCGTCCTCAAGGACGGACTGCGCATCCTGCTTACTACCGCCGATATCCAAAAGCCTTACAAGCTGGCCACCGGCGAGAAGGTGATCAACCGCCTCACCGCCCAACTGCTAGACGCCCTGCGCCACCCCGCGCTCGACCCACGCCCGCGGGCACGAGCCCTCTACGATCTTCTGATCGCGCCGCTTAACGAGGACCTCGAACAGGCCCAGGCCAAGACACTGATGGTCTCCCTTGACGGGACCTTGCGCTATGTGCCGCTCGCCGCCCTCTATGACGGGGAGCACTATCTCGCCGAGCGCTATGCCGTGGCCGTCTACCTCGAGGCCGCAGCCGACCGCATCAAGGACAAGCCGGAGACGGCCTGGCAAGTTGCCGGCTTCGGCGTCACCCGGGAGACCACTGTGGAGGCAGGGCTCCCACCCGAGACGGTCAGCTTCAACGCGCTGCCCGCCGCCCGAGCCGAGCTTGAAGGCATTGTCAAGGACGAGCACCACCCGGGCGGGGTGCTTGAGGGTGTCATCCGCCTCGATGGCGCATTCACCCGGGATGCGCTGCGCGCCGCCCTCTTGCCCCGCTACCCCGTGCTGCACGTGGCGAGCCACTTCCGCTTCGGTACTACCGAGGCCGACTCCTACCTCCTCCTAGGCGACGGTACCACCCTGACGCTGGCGGACATCCGCACCGGGCGCTATGACTTCCAGCACGTCGATCTGCTCGCCCTGTCCGCCTGCGAGACGGCCGTGGGCGGCGGTCAGGGCCGCGAAGTCGACGGGCTGGCGGTCACCGCCGAGAAGAAGGGCGCCAAGGGGGTGCTCGCGACCCTCTGGCCAGTGGCGGATCAGACCACCGCCGCTCTCATGCAGCGCCTCTACTTCCTGCGCACGACCGAGCATCTGAACAAGGCCGAGGCCCTGCGCCAGGCCCAGCTTGGGCTGTTGCAGGGCAAGATCGGCGTCGCGCCAGAGCAGATGGTGGGCACGGAGGACCGCGGTCTGGTGCGTCGGGTCAACACGGGCCAGGGCGCGAACGACCAAGCGCCCGCTTACGTCCCCCAGCCAGGAAGGTCCCATGCCCACCCCTACTACTGGGCGCCGTTTATCTTGATGGGGAACTGGCTCTAAGTCGGAAGCTGGGCGGCCTTGGACCTAGACCGGCCAGAGAATCGCGCCCGTCGCGAACCCCGCCAGCACCATAAGGAAGGGCAGCCAGTCCGAGGTGGCCTGGGTGTCGATGACCGCGAAGCTCAGGATGCCGATGACCAGGGTGAGGGTGCCGAAGATCGCGTAGTTCCAGGGTGGCTTCACGGCACCGAAGCCGGGCTTTAAACCATCGACCGGGTGGAACCAGTGCCCGACGAACAAGGCGACGACCCAGGCGAGGAAGGGGGTGGCACCCGAGGAACGCATCGCCTCGACCAGCGGGTTGGACGTCCCCGGGCCAACGAACAGCGTATCGAGCAGCACGACCGTCACCGGCCCCAGCGCCACCCCGATGTGAGTCATCAGACGCTTCGATAGCATGCTGTCCTCCTAGGCGGGCCAGGTCAGGGTGCCGACGGCGAAGCCGATCGTAACCACGAGCCATGGCCAAAGGCGCTTTCCTCGGCGGCGCAGGACATCCCCCAGCACCACCATGCCCCAGGTCGTGGCCATCAAGACCACCGGGCCCCAGACACCGAGTGGCGACTCGAGCCCATCGACTGGATGGAACCAGCGGCCCATGTAGACCGCCAGGGCCCAGGGGTAGAAGGTCGAGTCGAGCGTGCTCTCGCGCAGCAGCTCGCTGAAGGTGTTCCCCGGCACCTGGTCCGCGAAGGACGCAATCGATGTGAGGACCAGCAGCGCCGCGACGAACACCAGTCCGACGATCGCGATCACCCAGGCCCCGGCGGGCGTCCGCACCCATTGTGGTGCAAACAATGCCAGAAAGGTCGCTGCGCTGAGCGCCAGGAACGTGATCAGCTGTGTGGCGTAGTAAGTTGGGCGGGTGACTGCTGCCATCGGAATCAAGCCCTCCACGATTTGGTGGGACCCCCGCCCATGGTCACGAACACCTGGGTGACGGGTGCTCGAAACTGCGGGCGGTGGGCGTATCGTAAGCGCCTATTCTACTTGCCCGCTGTAGGGCTCCGGGAACCCTGAGTGTAGGGCGGGTTCTACCCGCCGCTTGCCCATCCCGCAACATAGACTTGCCACGGTCCTCGCGGCGATGCGCGGTCGCAACCGCCGCGGGACCCAGGTCGTGGGCAATGGACGAGGAATTATGGCCACCAGCGGCCAACGTCCTGAATGGCGCGGGTGACCTCGGCAAGTGCCTGATGATCGCGGCTACTTCCTCGTCGAGGCCCCCGCGGGGGGGCGTCGACCGGGACGATGTAGCCCATGTCGGCTTCGCCGTAGGCCTGGGGAAGGGTCTGGCCGTGCCCGGCGAAATAGAAGAGCAGGCGGTCTTCCTCGGCGAGGCCGTGGGTGTTGATGAACCTCTCGAACGCCTGGCGGAGGGCGGCGTGGTCCGGGTTCGGGACGACGCTGACCCTGAACCCCTGGCCTTCCAGCAGCGCGCGCACCCTCTCGACGTCGTGACGCACCCCGGGCAGGTCGGGCCAGTGCGCGTAGTCGCTTGCCCCGATCACCAGGGCATGGCTGTCACGCTACAAGCCAACTTGCGTCCCCGCCGGGTCCTTGAACAGCAGGCCAATGCCACGTTCCTCGCCGTGCGCCACGGCCATCCCGAGGACGGCCATGAGGGCCGCGAAGTGTCCCAAGCCCTTGACCTGTACCATGGTTCTTCGGTATGCGAGTCCCCGAAAGCGGCGATGACCAGGGTCAGCTGCGTCGTTGCTGCCCGGTTGATTATGGCCCAAAACCAGGATGTTGGGGGTTCTCTCCCCTCGGGCTGCGTTGATCCGGCATCTGCTTTTAGTACTGTGACTTTGCGCGCCCAGCGTCCAGGTCTCACGCTCTCTATGTTTGGTGAGCACCAAGCCGCTTCGCCGGTTCGACCCGTGTGCAGCAGTGGGTAGGCCGCGACCCGGTTGGTGCTACACTTTTGATCTACACTGTCACGCAAGGCGCACCTGGCCCGCAAAGATGGAAGAGTTTCTCAACACGAGGTCAATGCTGACACCCGGGGCTGCGGGGGCGACCGTGACGCTCATTACCGGCACACTCGTGAGTCAGTTTGGGCTCCCCGGCAACTGGACCGGGCTTGCCGTCAGCTTCCTCATAGGGCTCATCGTCTGGGCCGATACCAGTCTGTCCGTCGTTCATCGGTTCTTCTTTTACATCGTCAATTCGATGTTGATCTTCGCGGTCGCGATCGGGCTGAACGAGGCCGGGCGCGTCGCAACGGACGCTGTTCCGCCTGTGGATCACCAAACTCGGGAGGTGGTCCCTGAGACAAGGCCAGGTCCGTTTTTTCAGAAGTGGCTATAGCTGCAGGTGCCTCGCTGGGCGGAGTACCCGTTGGTCCGTTATGACGGTGGCGTTTGCCGCAGTTCTAGATTCGCGGAAAGTCGGCCTTTCTGAGTGCACCGTGCGCCGCTTCAGGCCCGAAAAACCAGAAATCGGTGCGTGATCAGCAAAGCTACAGGAGGATCAGACATGCCGTACCTCAAGGCAGTCAGCCTTATGACCATTGTGCTGATGACGGTGCTCCTAGCGGGCTGTAACCCCCAGGAAGAAATGGAGTTCCCGACCGAAGACACCTTGACAGCCGGCATCTTCCTGGAACCCGAGGGTCGCGCCGTTCTGCCTCAGGGCATGGAGCTTCGGGCGGTGTACGACAAGGGACTTGGATTGACCAAGACGTCCGAGGGATTCAGGAGCCGCCTTTACAACGACGCGGCCCGTTACTGCACCATTGCCTACGGGCACCTGGTCAAACGTGCTTCGTGCAACGGCACGGAACCTCGGGAGTTTCTCAGGGGCGTTACCGAGCCACGTGGTGAGGAGCTGCTCGTCAGTGATATGGAAACGGCACAGATCGCGGTTCTGACCGCTGTGGATGTGGACCTGACGGACGGGCAGTACGCAGCCCTGTGCGACTTTGTGTACAACGTGGGCGGCGGCAATTTCAAGCGCTCAACGCTGCTTAAGACCGTGAATGCCCGCCGGCATGACCAAGTCCCGTATCAATTTCGCCGCTGGGTGAAGGCCGGTGGCAGGGAGCTTCCCGGTCTGGTTAGTCGCCGCGAACGCGAGATCGAGCTCTACTTCGAGGGAATTGGTGTCCCGCGAGCGGCCCCCGCCGAGGGCGAGGATTTGTCGCCCATTGATATTCGTACTGGCGAGACTGCGCTGTAACGTGGGACGAGCGACAGGAGCGGCCGCGACTCTCGCCGACGCACGCCGGGCCAGAATTTGGCGGCCCCCACCGGCGCCCCAGCGCACTCGCTGGCCAAGCTTGCGGCCGAGGTGATGCTGCTACGGCCTTGAGGGCGCGGCATCCCATGAACGCAGAGTCATTTATCGACCAGAGAGGGACTCCACCATGCGACGCTTCCACATTCCCGCAATGGTTCTGGTGTGCACTGCATCTTGGGTTGCCGTCGCTGCGGCCCCCGCGGCCGCAGCGAGCCACGCGCTGCTCATCGGCATTCAGCAGTACTCGGCCCCGGGTGTCCCTCCGCTGGAGGGCTCGGCGAACGACATCGCGCTTGTCCGTGAGCTGCTCGAGACCCGGTTCAAGGTCCCCGCGGAGAACATCACCACCCTGCCGGATTCCCAGGCGACGCACACGGGTATTGAGAAGGCATTCGCGAGCCTCGCCGCGCGTGTGATGCCGGGGGACTTCGTCTACATCCATTACTCGGGGCACGGCTCCGAGGCGAAGGACAAGAATGGCGACGAAGACCGTGGCGGTCCGGACCAGACCTGGGTGAGCTACGGTGCGCGGGCCAAGAGCCTGAAGGGGATCGATGATTACGACGTCCTGGACGATGAAATCAACGAATGGCTGATCCCGCTCTATGAGAAGACCGACCGCATCGTGTTCATGTCAGACTCCTGTCACTCGGGGTCGGTGACCCGCGGTGAGCTGCGGGGTGTTCGGGCCGCCCTCATGGACCCGAGAGAGCATCCCCTCGCGGCCAAGAGCTTCAAGACGGCCGCGGCGCCCGGGGCACGTATCGGGTCCGCGCGGGACATCGAGACCGCGATCGAAATCTCCGAGGGAGGAAAAACCTACGGCCTGTTCACCTGGTATTGGGTCGAGGCCCTGAACCAGGCGCAGCCGGGCGAGACCTGGGATGATGTGTTCAAGCGCGCCTACACGCTCGTCACCACCCAGCGCGGCGTTTATCAGCGCCCGCAGATGGAAGGACGCGCCAACTGGCCGGTGTTCGGCGGTGACTTCATGGCGCCGCAGCCGACCGTCGCCGTGACCAAGGTGGACGAAGCGACGCGGACCCTCACCATCGCGGCCGGTGCCGTCAACGGTGCGACCGTGAAGTCGATATACCGACTGTTCCAACCCGCCGATGCGACGCCCATCGAACCGCCCGCGACGATCGAGCTGACCGACGTTCGGGCATTCTCCAGCCTAGGTTCCATCAAGCATGGTAGCTTCAAGGTGGGTGATTTCGTCGTGGAGGCGGAACACGCCTACCCTTTCGAACCCATCAAGGTCGCCGTGGAGGGCGATTACGCCACGGGTGCGGATCGCGACTTGGTGCAGCGAATCGAGAACGCCGTGAAGACGGTGAAGGGCTTCGAGCTGGTGGCAGGGCGCTCCGACGCCGATTGGGTCGCCTACGTTTTTCGGCCGGTGTCCGACGCCAAGGGCGGCTACATCAAAGCATCAACCGCGCAGACCCTGCCCAGCTCCTCCCCCGACAATGCGCCCGAGGTCTGGGTAATCAGTCCTGAGGATAAGGAAAGGCTGCTGCACGAGAAGATGCGCATCCCGCTCAAGGACCCAGATCAGGGCATCAAGACGCTCACCGACAACCTGAGCACCTTCGCCCGCGTCCAGGAGCTGAAGCAGCTCGCCGCGAAGGGAGCCCCCCCGCTGGTCACCGTGACGGCCTTCCGGCTCGTGCCTGCGCCGAGCTGTGAAAAGGACTGCGTTCGACTCCCTGACGAGCAAGGCGATGAGCAGAGCTACCGCAAGGAACCGGGGGGACAGCTCACTGCGCTGTCATCGGAGTCATTCGAGTCCGGCGTGATCCTGGGCTTCGCCGTTAAGAACGAGGGTAAAGACCCGCGCTACGTCTACCTGCTTAACATCGGCCCCAATGCCGAGGTGAACGTGATATTTCCCGCACCCTATCGGGCGCGCGAGCACGCACGCATCGAGCCCGGAGAGTCCCGCGACCTCAGCCAAGAAGCCGCCCTCCTGCTCAACACGCAAGGGACGGAGATGGTCAAGCTGCTCGCCACCAGCGAACCGATCGATGCGAGGCTGTTCGAGCTCGCCGGCTATCGGGAGGTATCGGCGCAGCGGGGCGGTACCCTCAACCCTCTGGAACGTCTGCTCACCACCGCCATGTATACGCGTGGAGAGGTGATGCTCTCGGCGCCCAAGAGCTGGGGGACTATACAGGCAGAGTTCCCGGTAACCGAGTAGCGTGCAGTCAGCGGCGCAATCCCGCCGCAGGGCGAATCCCCGCCCTGCCGCAACAGGTGGCTCGTCTGTACCAAGGAGTTTCCTAAGATGCTGGAGTCCCTTCGCAAGGTACCGTTCGTCATCGCGCTCATCGCCCTGACGCTGGTCGTCTTGGTGGAGCTCGCCTCTGTTGGGTTCCTCGGGACGGTCGCAACCCAGGCATACGGCGATCTGAAGAACCCGGGCTACGGCATCCGCTACCTTGCGCTGTTGGACGGACTGCTGCTCTATATGGTAGCCCTAATGGCCGTTCCTCTCCTCATCACCACTCATTCTGTACACGGACGCGTGCAGGGCATCGCGACGCTCATATTCACCCTGTTGCTGCTGCTGGGGACCATCGCGCTTATCATCTTGGCTATCACCCTGCTGGTTACCATGGTCTCCCTCTTGCTCGCCGTGCCCTTTGGCACGATCGCCTACATGGCGATCTTCGCCGACTTCAGCGTGGGTCCCGCGCGGGCAACGCTCGGCGCGCTCATGACTCTCAAGCTCGTGTTCGCCGTGTCCCTGGTGCTGGCCCAACAGGGGTTCCTGGAAATGAAGGGCTTGGTTCTGCTTATCCTGACCTCCCTCCTTGCGACCGTGATCGTGAGCTTCCTCCACGCCTTCGTTCCGCGCTTCCTAGTGAGCATCACCGATGACATTGGCGCCATCATCGTCGGTATCCTCGCGGCGGTGTGGGCGCTGGTGTTGCTCATCGGCTCGATCCAGGCGGTGAAAAGGGCGCTGGCGTGAGGGGCTCCGCCCCGGCTAAAAGCCGCTTCTCTCGGCGGGTGCAACTCGGCTGACGAATACCGTTGCCGCTTCCCTGGACTCAGATCGAAGCGGCATTGGAGCGATCGGCTTTTTCAGTCGGCGAGTACGCGGGCTATGGTCAGTATCCAGGGTGAGCGTTGTTCAGAACCGCTGCAATTGCCCTTATCGCCAAGAGAAAAAGTAGTTGAAATCTGACTATGAGTGCCTCGAGAGCATCACGCCGGTGGCCAATTGCTGTTGCATCGTCCATTGCTGTGGTTGCTCTATTGATAGTCGGACTCTATTGGCTTCTCCGTCCATGGTCCATGCCGAGCCCGGAGAGCAGCGGAGTTGGCTCCGGGTCAATTGATATCGGCTCGTTAGGTGATCACATCTCGGCGGGAGACGTAATGGCGGCAAAGCGGCCCAAAATAGCGCCAAGGCCCGATTTTGAATCAATGGGGACCGGAGAAGGCCCTGAAGCCCTCGCCGTTGACCGCTACCCCACGCTCGAAACACGCCGGAAGGTGGAGGTGGGCCAGGAGTTCTCCGTTGCCTTTTCCCTCACCGAGGAGCTCGTGACTCCTGAAGTAAGGGTGCCGGACGGAACCGTCACCCCAGAAGGGAAGCTCCGCATGGATCTTCCGGACGACGGCGAGGCATGGACGATCGATGTGGTTATGTTCGCTGAGGGCTTCAGCTTCCGAGGACCGGATGCAGCGAAGATTCGGCTACCGCGCCAAGGCAACTCAGCACCGGCGCTGTTTCGGCTCATCGCGGACCCGATTGCATCCACGGAGGAGGTGCGAACCCTCCACGTCACGCTTTGGCATAAGGGCGCATACCTGGCCCGCGTCGCGCAGGAGATCCGGGTCGTCGATCCAGCCGCGGCGAGTCAGGCAGGCAATCAGAGGGTATCGTCAGGGGAACAAAGGGAGGACCGACCGCCGCCGTCCGAGGCAATACCCCTCGATCTGGGGCTGAAATCGCCTGAGCTCACGGTCATTCTGCTCTACGGCAATGCAGGCCACGTTGCCGATGTCGTCATCGATTCGCCCTGGTTGCAGCCCCAGCGGCATCGGTTTCAACTGCCGGCGGACACCGCTGATCGGCTACGGGGTTATTACAGTGAGCTGAGCCGCAAGGGGCGCGGCGTTGTCGTGGGCCCGCGTTTCGGCGGTGAAGCGTCGCCCCAACCGCCTTCAGCGCACACCGTCGCCTATGCCAAGGGCTTCGGGCGGACCATTTACGAGCGCCTCGCCCCGGAGCCCTTCAAGAACGCGTTTTAGGAGCTGAAGCGGCGACTCGGATCCGGCTTCCGCTCCATTCAGATTCTCACCGACGATCCGCTCATCCCCTGGGAGCTGATGGTCCCGATCCGTGGCGGCGTGGAAGCTGGCTTCCTCGGGACGGACTTCCGGATCGCCCGTTGGCATCTCGCCAAGGATGGCGGGACGCTCGCGCGCCCTCCCCAGCACCTGGCAATGAAGGAGCTCGCGGTGATCGCCCCGCGTTATGCCGACCGGCCTCTTCCGCAGGCGGAAACCGAGCTGGACGCGCTCAAAAATATGGTGGGCTTTCTGGCGGTTCCCGGTCGTTACGGCGCCGTCAGCACGCTCTTCGGCGCCGCTGGCTTGCAGAGCGGCATCGTCCACTTCGCCGGCCATGGCACAGTGCGCAGCGTGGCGCCGGGGGTCAGTGAGTATGCCATCCAACTCGAAGATCAACCGCTCGACCTGACGACCTGGCGAGGGCTCATCCACCCCGCCCGTACGGGCCATCCGTTGTTCTTTTTCAATGCCTGCGACATCGGCCAGGCGCAACATGTGCTTAACTTTGTGGACGGCTGGGCGCCGGCCGTCTTGGAAGCGGGGGCAAGCGGCTACGTGGGCGGCCTTTGGCCTCTGTCGGACCGCGGGGCTGCGGACTTCGCGGTGCACTTTTACCAGCGCGTTGAGACTACGCTGGAGACGGAATCAGTCAGTTTGGCGGACGCCCTGCGGTAGACCCGCAAGCTGTTCTATGACAACGGCGATCCAACGTTTTTAGCCTACGTCTACTACGGGGATCCAAACCTGTACCTGACGAGATAACCCCAAAGCCGGCCCGACTTCACCTTACCTCAATCCTACGAGTGGATCTGAACCTGGCGCGACCACCAAGAATTCGGCAAGACACCGCGTCTACTAGACTTCGGGTGAGCGATTGGGAATCCTTGTCGAGCGCAGGCTTGTTCGTTACGCAATCGGCTAGGGACTCTGGCGGTAACTTCTTGGGAGGGCCGCCGCGCGCGAAGCCAATGTCATTCTGGAGAACATTATGAATATCAATCAGTTGTCGCTTCTTGCACTATGCATCGTCTCATTGACCGTCGGAGGTTGCGGAGAAGATGAATCTGCGACCGAACAGCCGGGCAAGGAGGGACCGCAGTCGACGGTTGAGCCGGCGCAGCCGCCGGGCCAGATGGGAGCGCCAACAAGTGGCACGGCGGCTCAGTCCAGCCAACCGCCAACCGGCGAGGCGCCGTCCACGACCGGACCCGCCCCAGGGCAAGCAACAACCGAGGCCCAGCAGGGCTTGGCGGGCGAGGTGCAGGAGCTTCAGGATCAGGCCGACCAATTACAGCAGAAGATTTCGGACGGGATCCAGGAGGGCAGGGAGTCCCTTAACGCGCAATTGGAGGCGTTAAGGCGGCAGCGCGAAGAGCTCGAGCAGAAGGCGAACGACGTTGCGGCTGAGGCCGCGGCTTCGGGCATCGGACGCGTCAACGATCTGCTCGGCAGACTAAATCATACGCTCGATGGCCTAACACGTTCAGTCGAAAGGGCGACGGATGAAGATACCTCGGCGGCTGGCAGCGCGGCTTCCCCGGCAGGGAGCAACTAGGTGACATAACGTAGCAGGGGCGGCGGTGTAGGCCCCCAACACCGATGGGCTCCCGAGAAGGTCTACCGCGAGGCGCTTCGCCAGCGCTGCTCGTTTCCCGAGCTAGACAGGCTGCTCGCGGTCTTGCCAAAGTCCCTGTAGAGCAAAGGCAAGGTGGACCCGCAGGCGATTTGGTTGGGGCCACCACGCGCCAGAACGCCTTGCGGGTCTGCGATTGCTTCCTCTCCTGGCTAGGAATCAAGCTGGGCTATAGCCTAAAGACTCACAGCCAGTTCCCCATCAGGATGAAGGGGGCCCAGTAAAATGGGTGCGCGTAGGACCGCTCGCCCGCCCGCGAAGGACCGCGGCGCTGGTCCGAGATGACGAGTCCCCGATCCGGGGCCCGGCCTTCCGCGGGCGCAGCGGCGATCTCAACGCCGTGGATAAATGCAAGCTGCGTCTGGCGCAGCGCGTCGGCCTTGGTCAGGCCTCGAGCGGTGCGCCGCGCGTAGAACTGTTCCATGAAATGTGCGGTGCTGCGGTCCGCCACCGGCCACAATGTGGCTAAGACCGCCTTTGCTCCCTGCTTCTGGATCAGGGTCGCAAAACACTCCACTTCGCGGCCTTCCGCGTCGGTTCCCCCAACCGCCGTTTGGCAAGCCGACAGGGTCATCAAATCGACGTCGGACAAGTGGTAGCCCCCCTCTAGGAGCTCAGCCAAACTGAGACGGGTGCCCCCGCCCATGACCAAGAAGCAGCCTTCCAGCGTACCGGGCTCGAATTTAAAGTGGCTCGCCAAATGTATTACTGGGTACCTGTTCTTTAGGACCGCTCTCAATCCGGCAGCCGTGAACGCCGCGTCCAGGTACTCTTCTCCCGGAAGGACGCCTCTGGGATCCGACTCGCCTGTCTTGACGATGGCGTCGAGCTCCTCGGGTACGGCGGCAAGCGGCGGAAAGTCGTCCACGGCCTGACTCACGCCAAGCCCGGCGACGCGCCAGTCCTTTGCTGGCGGGTCTCGCAGCCGGCTCTCGACCGCCGCCGTGTATGTCACCACAGCGTAACGCTCCGCCAGGTACTGCTTGTTGTCATGAAGGGCGGCAAGCGGCAAATACCGAAGCGCGCCGTCCAGATACACCATCAGGGTATGAGTGCCGTAGGCCTGCAGATCGGCCTCGATAGGGTCGATAAGATGGCGATAAAGCGTCTGGGCCTCCGGCAGGGGATCCTTGAGGGGATCAGCAAGCTTTTCCCGGAACTGCAGGATCAGTCGGTGGAGTTCGAAGGAGGAAATAGCGTCATCGCGATGCACCGGGGGGATGTCCAAATCCGCGCCGGTCACAATTATGCGCAGTTTATCCTCGGTGATGAGGTAGTGAACCAGCACGGCACCATGCCCGAGCTTGTTCAGCGTATCCCTGGTTGCTAAGAGGTTATCCAGGTTCTTCTTACCAAACTCTATGGCCTGTCGGCCGCCCAACGAAGCGAAGGTATCGGACAATTCGTTCAGATATTTGTGGTGTTCCTTTCTCGCCTGCCGCAGATCCGCGTCGAGTTTCTCCAGCCGGGTCTGCTCGTCCTCTGTCAGACCGTTCGGCATTTTGGCCCTGAGCGCAGAGGAATCCCGAACCCGCTCTACCAAGTTGCGATAACCGCTAACCCACTCTTCTTCCCTATTCGTGTATGAAGCGTCAGTTATACGCGGGTCCTCCCCCCTCGCATCGCGGCGAATGAAATCGAAATACTCCTCCTCCTTGAGCATGGCCAGGATTTGCTGCGCCTCGGGCAGGCGCCCGGTGTCCAGTAACAGGTCAGCGACGCGGCGATACACCCCAGTCTTGCCCTCCAGGAAGGAACGCTGCAGCTCTTCATCAAGCTCCGCGATGTGCGCCCGCACTGACTGGATGGCGTTGACCGCCTGTTTGCCGAACAAGATGGCGAGGTCGCGGTGCTGCAGCAGCGCTTCGGTTCGGCTCAGACCATCGAATGCGCGCCACAGCACTTCCGGTTGTCCCAGCTCAGCCTGTAGAGCCAGCGCCCTTTGGAAGTGGGCCAATGCCTCTCCG
>JBGSUY010000265.1:0-2596 GCA_041753195.1 Chromatiaceae bacterium | reverse complement strand
GAGCGGGCCCTGGCCGCGGCCTCAATGCCAGCGAGCGCGGACAATCTGGCCCTGATGAAGAGCCTGGCGGAGACCGACCGCCTGCTCCAGACGGAGCACGAGATCCCCGCCCTGCTGCGGGCCCTGGACGGCCGGTACCTGCGCCCCGCCCCCGGGGGGGACCTGCTCCGCACCCCGGCCATCCTACCCACCGGGCGCAACCTCCACGGCTTCGACCCCTATCGAATCCCCAGCAGCTACGCCGTCAAGGATGGCGCCCGCCAGGCGGAGCGGCTGCTGGACCGCTACACGACCGAGGGGCACCCCATACCCGAGTGCGTGGCCCTGGTCCTCTGGGGCACCGACAACTTGAAGACCGAGGGCGGCCCCATCGCCCAGGCACTTGCCCTGATGGGCGCCCTGCCCCGCTTCGACAGCTTCGGACGCCTGGCCGGTGCCCATCTGATCCCCCTGGAGGAGCTGGGACGCCCGCGCATCGACGTGGTCATGACCCTCTCCGGCATCTTCCGGGACCTGCTGCCCTTGCAGACCCGCCTGCTGGCGGAGGCCGCCTTCCTCGCCGCCAGCGCCGAGGAGCCGGAGGACCAGAACTTCGTCCGCAAGCATGCCCTCGCCTACCAATCAGAGCACGGCGTGGACCTGGAGACCGCGGCCCTGCGGGTCTTCAGCAATGCGGACGGGGCTTACGGGGCCAACGTCAACTACCTGGTGGACAGCAGCCGCTGGGACGAGGGCGACGAGCTGGCGGAGACCTACACACGGCGCAAGTGCTTCGCCTACGGGCGCGCCGGCAAGCCCAGGGCCGAGGCCAAGCTCCTGACCAGCGTGCTCGGCACCGTGGACCTGGCCTACCAAAATCTCGACTCGGTGGAGCTCGGGGTGACCTCCATCGACCACTACTTCGACACCCTGGGCGGCATCAGCCGGGCCGTAGGGCGCACCCGCGGCGCCGAGGTCCCCGTCTATATCGGTGATCAGACCCATGGGGACGGGGTGGTCAGGACCCTGGCCGAACAGGTGGCCCTGGAGACCCGCACACGCATGCTCAATCCCAAGTGGTACGAGGGCATGCTGGAGCACGGCTACGAGGGGGTGCGTCAGATCGAATCCCACGTGACCAACACCATGGGCTGGTCAGCCACCACCGGTCAGGTGGCCCCCTGGGTCTACCAGCGCCTGACCGAGACCTATGTCCTGGACGATGCCATGCGCGAGCGCCTGGCCACCCTGAACCCCACCGCCTCCGCCAAGGTCGCGAGTCGACTGATCGAGGCGCACGAACGCAACTACTGGTCCCCGGACGCCGAGACCCTCGAGGCCCTGCGCCGTGCCGGTGAGGAGCTGGAGGATCGTCTCGAGGGGGTCTATCAGGAGGCCGCCGCATGAATGATCTCAGCATCCCCGTCCGCATCGGCACGCCGCCCGAGGATGGGGAGGGCAGCGTCCAGGTCCAGATGGACGAATCCATCGGTACCCGGACGGCCAAGGTCTTCGCCGTCTACGGCAAGGGGGGGATCGGCAAGAGCACCACCTCGTCGAACCTGTCGGTGGCCTTCAGCCTGCTCGGCAAGCGGGTGCTCCAGATCGGATGCGACCCCAAACACGACTCCACCTTCACCCTGACCAAGCAGCTGGTCCCGACGGTGATCGATACGCTCGAGTCGGTCCAGTTCCACGCAGAGGAGCTGCGTCCCCAGGACTATGTTTACGAGGGCTTCAACGGGGTTATGTGCGTGGAGGCGGGCGGCCCCCCGGCGGGCACCGGCTGCGGCGGCTACGTGGTGGGCCAGACGGTGAAGCTTCTGAAGCAGCACCACCTGCTGGAGGACACGGACGTGGTGATCTTCGACGTCCTGGGGGACGTGGTTTGCGGCGGTTTCGCCACTCCCCTCCAGCACGCGGACCGGGCCCTGATCGTCACCGCCAACGACTTCGACTCCATCTTCGCCATGAACCGGATCGCCTCGGCGATCCTCGCCAAGTCAAAGAATTACGCGGTCAGGCTGGGCGGCGTCATCGCCAATCGCAGCGCCGAGACCGATGAGATCGACCGATTCGGCGCGGCGGTGGGTCTGAAGCGCCTGGCCCACTTCCCGGACCTGGACGTGATCCGCCGCAGTCGCCTGAAGAAGTGCACCCTCTTCGAAATGGACCCGTCTCCCGAGGTGGAGTCGGCCCGGGCCGAGTACTTGCGGCTCGCCTCCACCCTCTTGGCCGGCACCGAGCCCTTGGCGGTGGAGCCCATGCGCGACCGGGACATCTTCGATTTCCTGGGCTTCGACTGAGGAAGGAGGGGTCCGCGAATGAACGCGAATGAGCGCAAATTGGCACGAGTGAGAAGCAAGGATCAGTTTCGCCTGCCCTTTCCTCGCCGCGCTTCGACTTGTTGAGCCAGAGGTTCTCGAGATGCCCACTCTGTCCTACCAAGAACGGCGCGGCGAGCTTCGTACCTATTTCGACCGCACGGCGGTGGACGCCTGGTCGCGGTTGACCTCCGATGCGCCCGTGAGCCGCATCCGGGCCACGGTGCGGGCGGGGCGCGATCAGATGCGGCGCACGCTCCTCGACTGGCTGCCCGCGGACCTCGAGGGTGAGC
>JBGSUY010000264.1:0-1865 GCA_041753195.1 Chromatiaceae bacterium | reverse complement strand
GTCGCGCACCAGCTCCCGCACCGCCTCCCCGAGGATCAGCCGGGCACCGGCCCGCCGCAGCAGGTACTCGTCCAGCTCGCAGCGGCGAATGCCGTAGCTCACCGTCCGATCGAACCGGGTGTCGATGGGGCGGCCGCCGACCAGCCCGGTGCGAAAGGATCGGATGGCCTGGAGCGTCCGACCCCGCGCGTAATCGGCCAGGTCCAGCTCCAAGGCATCCACCAGGCTCGGCGTGATCCACCCGGCGCACACCTTGTCGCGCGGGAAACGGCTGCGATCCATCACGGCGACGTCCAGGCCGGAGCCGCGCAGGGCCCAGGCGCAGGAAGATCCCGCCGGTCCCCCGCCCACGATCAGGACGTCGAAGCGTTCCATGTTGTCAGCCGCGGTACCACGCTGACCGCGTCCAGGGGATCGCGTTGCCGCCCCTGCGGTTGAAGAGCACCTGAAAGAGGTCGAGGGTGCCGCAGCGGAAGGCGGCGATGGAGCCCGAGAGGTACAGGCGCCACATGCGCACGAAGGGCTCGTCGAACAGCGCGCGCACCGCCTCCTCCTGCGTCTCGAAGCGGGCGAGCCAGTGCTCCAGGGTCCTGGCGTAGTGCAGGCGTAGGTTCTCGACGTCCAGGACGCTGAAGCGGAAGGGCTCCAGCACCGCCATCATCTCCCGCAGGGTGGGGGTGTAGGCGCCGGGGAAGATGTGCCGCTCGATCCAGGGATTCAGCGGCGCGCTGACCGGTGCGCCGATGGAGTGGATGAGTCCGCGCCCTTCGGCACCGAGGACCCGGTCGATCACGGCGCCCAGGTTCCGATAGTGCTCGCGCCCCACGTGCTCCAGCATGCCGATGGAGACGAAGACGTCGCAGGCGCCCGATATCTCCCGATAATCCCCCTCGACGAATTCCACCCGCTCGTCGAGCCCCTCTGCACGCGCGCGCTCCCGGGCGTAGGCGATCTGGGACCTGGAGATGTTGTAGGCCCGGACCCGCACGCCGCAGTGCCTCGCCATGTGCAGCGCCAGGGACCCCCAGCCGCATCCCGCCTCGATCACCCGCTCCCCGGGCTTGAGGTCGAGCTTGCGGCAGACGTGATCCATCTTCGCGACCTGGGCCTCCTCCAGGCTGACTGAGGGGTCGGGGAAATAGGCGCAGGTGTAGACGAGCTGCTCGTCCAGCCAGAGGCGATAGAAGTCGTTGCCGATGTCGTAGTGGTGCTGGATGTTGTCCCGCGACTGGTGCCGCCCGTTGCCCCGCGGTCGGTTGACGAAGCGCAGCAGGGTGGCCAGCGGTCCCCGCACCCTCGAGCTGTGGGCCACGCGGTAGACCGCCTCGGCGAGGTCCGCCAGGCTCCCCTCCACATCGATCCGCCCGGCGCTGTAGAGCTCGCCGATCTGCACATCCGGATTGAGCGCCATCCGTACCAGGACCTGCCGGTCGTGGATGTGGAGCCAGGCCACCGGCTGCTTCAGCTCTGACGGCAACCGGGCGCCGTCCCAGAGCACGAAGCCGACGGGAACCCCCCGGAAACCCTGAATCAGAATGCGCACCAGGGCTGCGTCGAAGGCCCCGCTGCGGGGTTGACGCTGCTCGGCCCGTTCCAAAGAGATGGTTTGGTCGTCGTTCACGCTGAAACCCCTCCATTCGATGCCCGGGCACTCGGCCTCCGCTGCGCATGTCCGGGTCGCCTAGCCGACGGTCAGCTCCGCTCTCCCAGCTCCAGCCTTTTGTTTAGGCTATGTCCGCGTTAAGTGTTGACCGGTAACGGCCAATTCCAGCACCAAAGTCGGGGTGAGAGAGGGGGCGAAGCGCTCTAGAAAGCGCCGCCAGCCGAGGTAGTTGGGCAGGTACTTGGTGGCCACCCCGTGGAAG
>JBGSUY010000263.1:0-1605 GCA_041753195.1 Chromatiaceae bacterium | reverse complement strand
CTGGGGGCAGGGTCGGGGATCAGGACGCGGGCGGCGCGTCCGCCGCGGTCTCGGCGGCTTCAGCCTCGGCGGCCGGCTCAGGGGTAGGGGCCTTGGGCTTGGGCGGCTCGATGAGGGACTCGGCCAGCAGGATGCGGGCCTTGTCCTCCCCGTGGACGAACTGCTTGTCCTTGCCCTCGACCGCGTAGCGGCCGGACTTCTTCTTGTAGATGGTGTAGTCGCCGGTCTTCTTGACTTGCTGCATCGTTGCTCTCGTCTCGTGTGTTGGCTTTTGGTTTGTCAATCCTCGTGCCGTCCCGTCTGACGCTAGGAGCGCCGCCTCGGCGCGATTCCCCGGCCCCTGTGGTCAGGCGCGAGGTCCCGTCGCGGCGGGGCGCCGCTCCTACCCTCCGGGATTCTCGGCGGCCGTGAGGAGGGCCTCGACCTCCTCTTCCCGGACTGGCTGGACCAGGACCCCGTGGATGGGGAAGCGCTGGGCCAGGAGTGCGACATAGGCCTGCTGGTCTTTGGCCACCAGGATCAGCACCCGGGCCCTTGGGGCGTAACGCTGGAGGCCCCCGAGGAAGACGTCCAGGTTGCTCAGATTGGCCCCCGCGTAGTTATTGCCGAAGCCGTAGAAGAATTCCGCCACCACCCAATCCGGTGGCTGGATCTTGAGCGCCTGGACCGCCTTGCGCTGGGAGCCCAGACGCAGCTCCTCGATCCCCAGCCGCCGGTAGAGGCCGGACAGGTTCGGGTGGCTGGGGGACTCGATGATCGAGTAGAGGAGCGGGCCGCTCATGCCGATGGGGCCTGACGAGAGCGATGCGCCCGGGCTAGCGGCGGTTCAGGTCCCCGTCCCCATCCGTCTCCCCGTCCACGTCCTCGTAGGGCCCATCGCCACTAAGGGTCCGGGGCGAGCCCTGAGCGATCTTCGGCGGGCCGTCCCGCTCGATCTGCACCCGAAAGTCCGCGATCAGGGCCGCCATGGCCCCCAGGGCGGCCAGCACCGGGGCCATCAGGGTCAGCAGCCCGGCGATCCCCACGCCGGCAGTCAGTGGGATCTCCACCAGCGCCTCGCCGCTTGGGCGGCGCACCACCAGGCGGCGCACATTGCCCTCCTGGATCAGGGCCTTGACCCGCTCCACCAGCTCGGCCCCGCGGACCTGGATCTCCTCGATCAGGGGTCGGTCGTCTTTGTCTTGCATGGTAAGTCCGGCTCGCTTGAGTCACTGGGCCGTCACTTTAACCGCTCGACCCGATCGGGTCATCCCCGGGGTCTGGCACGGCAGGGCCCGGGGGAACGGCCGGGTCCGGATCCAGGTCCCCGCCCACGTACAGCCAAACGCCGTTGCGGCGCTGGAAGCGGCTGCGCTCACGCAGACGATGGGCCCTGCCACCGTTCTTGTAACGGGCGACGAACTCGACGCTGCCCTTGGTGTCGTCGCGTCCGCCGTCCCTGGTCCCAAGGATCTGGAGACCGATCCAGCGCACCTGCGCGTCCAGGTCGATGCGGGAGGGGCGGGTGGCGGGGTGCCAGGTCGCTCGCAGCCAGTCGGCGTCGCCCTGGACATGGGCGGTGTAGCGGGAGCGCATCAACTGTTCGGCGGTCTCCGGGACCGCGGT
>JBGSUY010000262.1:0-5075 GCA_041753195.1 Chromatiaceae bacterium | reverse complement strand
GTGAGCCGCGGGGTGCTCAAGCTGATCAAGGGCGTCGACGGCACCGGGGGACGCATCGTGCGCCTGCTCGGCCCCGGCGCCGCCGCCGGCCTGGAGGCCCTCTCCACCGGGCTCTACTGGCACACCGCGGTGGCCGTGCGTCAGACGGAGCTCTGCCGCATCCCGCTGGAGGTCTTCCACGAGCTGCAGTGCCACAGCGTCCAGCTCGCCGATCGGGTGGTGGGCCAATGGGAGCAGCAGCTGCGAAGCGCCGACCGCTGGCTCTCCGAGCTCAACCAGGGGACTGTGCCGGAGCGCGTGCGACGGCTGCTCGCGATGCTGGCGGAGCTGGAGGGGGACGACGGCTCCCTGATCCAGCTCCCACCCATGACCGACCTGGCCTCGATCCTCGGCACCACCCGCGAATCCGTGAGCCGTGCCCTGGCGGAGCTCAAGCGCGCCAAGGCCCTGCGGCGGGTGGCGCCCCACACCTACGAGTGTAACCCGGAGGCCCTCCCATGCTGAGCGGAGCGCGTCACGGGTGCAGGGCGGCGAGCGGTGGTTTTTTTCTGCCCATGCATCAGGGAATCTGAATATTCGGAGATGCCGCATCTCGCGCCAAGCCGCGGCGCAAACGATTTCGAGCACCGTCTGGGCGCCTGTCGCCGCGACGGTGCGAAGGAAAGGGATAGATGAATCTCAGGGAAGCGGGGGCAGGGCCTGGATCAGGTGTGCCGTCCAACAGGCTAGAGAGCCGACTCAGCCGTCTGTCGCTAGGCGGTCGTTACGATAAACGAGTAAGGAGATACGAGTGATCATTCAAAATAGAAAGTTGCGTCAGCGGGCGCTCGTGGTGGCCGTCGCGGCCGCCATCGGCATGGCAGCAAGCACCAGCACACAGGCGTGGGTGTCGCCCGCGCCCCATGTCTTTTCGATCAGTGACATCCAGGGGGATTTCCAGGGCAGCACCTACGCGACCGACCCCAGCATCATCTGCGGCCTTGGCACCACTGCCTGCCCCGCGGACGTCGCACCGCTCCTCGACAAGTCGGGCGTGACCCTGTACCCGATCGACAGCGAGTTCGGCTTCTACATCGTCGACTTTCTGGGCGCCGCCCAGAAGTTCCGCGACGGCAACTACCTCGAAGGCTATGCCGGTAACATCCCGACGGGCGGCATCCGGATCTCCGACTACGCGACCGACACCTACAAGGTCAAGCCCCCCTATGGCACCTGGTGCCGGGGTCTTGGCGGCAACACCGTGAAGTGCGAGACCGAGCACTACACCACCATGGAGCACGTCCTGAGCTGCCATGAGGTCATCCCGTACATGTACGCGGACCCGGTGACGGGCGAACAAGAGGTTCAGTCGTTCCTCGACCTCATTCCGGACGACTACCCGAATGAGCCCCCCTACGAGCTACCCGCGGAGTCCAGTTTCGACTGTGCCAAGGCGGGGCTGGACGATGCCGTGTACGTCGTCTCCGGCGGTGTGGTGACCAACACGCTGCTGACCAGTAATCTGTCGGTCGCCCAAGGCGGTCAGATGGACGCCAACGACCTCACCACCGTGCTCGACAACTTCGCGGTGAGCAGCGACTACAGCATCACGCTCAAGGACGACGGCAAGCCGGATTATCATTGGGGCACGATCATCAAGCGCCCGAACGACGTCCGGATGTATGCACGGATGGATGTGCCCACAGACTGGACGGCAGCGACCGCACCGGCCACTGGCTATAAGGTCACGAAGGCCAGGCTGATCGTCAACCATGCGATCACCAACAACCCGAACGACCAGCTCCGTCCGGAGGACATCGAGAACGAGGCTGCCACGGGGCGCAAGCCGTCCTACGAGGTCGTTACGGTCACCCCGGACCCGGCGGCCCCGAATCAGACTGCCACCACGGTGCAAAAGTCGACCGTGCCCTGCTACGAGGGCGATTCCGACGTCATCGAGACCGAGGAGGGCAGTATCGACCCGACCTATATAGGCCCCGGAACCTACCTGAAGAACACCCCGTGGTCCTATACGGGTGTACAAGTCCCAGATCCACTTAACTGCGTAGAGGGTGACAATTGCAACAACCCGCAGCCCATCTCCGCGGACCTGACGGGCGGTCTGACGAACGCCTACTACACCACCATCAACCGCGACCCATTCGAGTGGTCCTATCTCCCCGTTGTCCGTGATCCCAACGTGTTCAATTTCGTCGGCTGCGCTGGTCCTGCCGATGATCCTACCTACGCCGGCACCTGCAAGGACTCCTTCGGCGTCACCTATACTGTCGACCAGCTCGCCCCGGTCACCGGCCCCCGCTGGCGCCTGAAGCCGAATAAGTTCGGACAGGACCTCCCGGGCCTGGAGATCCCCCTGGTGGAGTGCAGCCCGCCCCCGTTCGAGCGCGACAACATCAAGTACAACGTGGGTGACCCGACGGTCACGGTGATCAACCTGCTGGACTGGGTGGACACGAACGCCAACGGCATCCAGGACGACTCGCCCCTGGCCAACAGCAAGGGTTGGGTTGACACGACCGTGGTGCCAAGCGTCGACGGTCTCGAGTGCACCCTGGCGGGCAATCCGTACATCAGCATCCTGAATGCCGACCCCGCATTGGGTTGCGTCCTCCCGGTAGGCACGACACCCATTACCAGCAATGGCATGCCGATCACCAACGGCTTCGACCTCGCCGTCTACATCAAGGGCGACAAGAAGTCGGTGGCCATCTACAACGCGACGCTGGAGATCGAGTACGAAGAGGAGGCTGCCGTGATACCGGTCTGCGGGGCGCCTACTTGGAGTCCGATCACGGACAACGCGGTGTTCGTCTGGAACGACTGCGGTACGCTCAATTGGCATGTGCGGATCACGGCTGGCGGAACCTTGGCAACGACTTACCGGGGTAATGTGGCCTCCGAATTCGGCTTTGACCGCCTTGCAGGGGTTTCTCTGGAGACCAACGATGTCCTGCTTCCAGGGCGGAACGTGTTGAATATCGTCGGGCCGATTTCGTACGCGCTCTATCTGGGAAAAACCGGCTTTGACGGTTTCGACTTCTCGGTAGACGACGAGGGCGGAGTCTGGGACGGCTGCTTCACCCACACGTCACCTGACGTCCCGGTGCTGGTCGGGGCAACGCGTGTCGAGGTGGATGGGCCGTTCAGCCTGGCGACCTACGGGGCATGCACGCCGTAACAGGGAGGAAGGCCCGGCGCCTTTCTAGGGCGCCGGGGTTGATGTAGGAGTCGGGGCGGTAGCCCGCAAAGCTCGCGGAGAGTTTTGGGGGCTACCGCCCCGTCGTTAAGTCCAGTGAACAAAGATCCTGTCGGGGTGCGGCAAGACAAGGCAGTGACCTGAGCCGGCTCCAAACGCCAGCCCCGGACCCGCCGGCGAGCCGCCGCGTCGATCCGGCAAGTATTTCCGCCCGTGGGGTTCCAGGGGTTTCATATGCCCATCCGACAGACGATCCTTCGCGTCGCCGTTCTGACGCTGATTGCAGGGCCGCTGACCGGGGCGAAGGGCGACTCCCCATTCGAGGCCGGCGCCCCCGAGCTGCTGCCCATCCCGGGAGGGAAGGGTCCAGACACGGGGCGCGGCGAGCAACAGGACACCCCCGACCAAGGGCGCGGTTCCCCGGGGAGTCGCGCCGGCGGGGTCGAGCCCGGATCTGCCGAAGGACCGGCCATTGGGCCCCGAGACCATGTCCCAGCCACCGGCGTTCGCGGACTCGGGCAGCCGCCCCGTCCGGCCCCCGATGCTCCGGCTGCCCCTCAGGATTACCCCAGCTACGGTCCACCACCCGGCTTGGGCCCCGCTTATGGTCGGGAGCGCCTTCGAGGCGGGCCGGGTTACCCGGGGTTGCGTGGGCCGGGCACCGGTTACCCGCAGCATCGCCAGTATGCGAATCCGCCAAGGTACCCAATCCAAGTACCCCGCGAGGACGACTGGGCGAGGCCGACTGAGCAGCGGGGCGGATGAGCGCGACCTGTCGCGAGCAATGAACCCCTCGGACCCATTTGTATTCAGCGAGAAACTCCCATGCGAAGCTCATTAGCCCGGCTTGCCTACGTGATTTTACTCGCGTGCCCCGTGTGGGCCGCCGGCATCGAGCCGCCGCCCGGCCTCACCACGGCGGCGGCGCGCGGCGACGTGCAACTGGTCCGGCAAATCCTGAGCGAGAACCCGGATGCGGATTTGAAGGGCCCTGCGGGGAGGCGCGCCCTCCTGCACGCCGCTGGGGTGGGCAATGCGGACATGGTCAGGACCCTGCTGGACCACGGGGCCGACGCCAACATCAGGGCCAAGGACCAGATCGCCCGGACACCTCTAATGCTCGCGGCCGCTGGGGGCCACCTCGCTGTAATCGACGCCTTGGTCGCCCGCGGAGCCAAGATCGACGCCAAGGACCGTGGGGGCAAGTCGGCCCTCGCGTGGGCGGTACTGCAGGGGCGCACGCCGGTGGTCGAGTCCCTTCTGGATAGGGGTGCGGACGCCAACTCGCGGGACAACGACAAGGTGACGCCACTGATGCTCGCCGTCGGCCGGGCCGACGACGCCACCATGCGGGTGCTGGTGGAGCGCGGGGCGGACCTGGAGGCCGAGTCGCAGCAGAACAAGATGACGCCCCTGCTACTCGCCATCGAGCGGGGGGCAGTCGACACCGTGTCCTATCTTCTCGATAAGGGTGCCAAGGTCGACGGCAAGAATCGCGAGGGGCTGACGCCGTTGATGAGCGCGGCCGAAACTGGGCAGGGTGAGATCGTCGCGCTGCTTCTCTTGCGGGGGGGCGAGCCCAACGCCAAGCAGAAAGACGGGTGGACCCCCTTGATGTACGCCGCGGCGGGAAAGCGCGTGGACATCACCAAGACGCTGCTCAACAAGGGCGCCGACGTCTCCGCCGTCAATGCGCAAGGGGCGAGCGCGTTGCTGCTGGCGGCTCAGGGTGGTGATCCAAGTCAGGTCGAGGCCCTGCTCACGGCGGGGGCGGTAAAGGATGCCCAAGACGCCCGAGGTTTCACGCCGCTCATCGTCGCCGCCTGGAACGGGCACAGGGACGCCGCGGCCGTCCTGCTGCGGCACGGCGCCGACCTCA
>JBGSUY010000261.1:0-3590 GCA_041753195.1 Chromatiaceae bacterium | reverse complement strand
CGGACGGCCCCTGGCGCCACCCCAAATCCTCGCCGCCGCCCACACCGCGGATCCGGCGGCCCGGGCGACCCTGGAACGTCATGTGGCACGGCTGGCCAGGGCACTGGCCTCGGTGATCAACCTGCTGGACCCCGACGTCATCGTGCTCGGCGGCGGACTCTCCAATCTGCCCCACCTCTATGAGGACCTACCGGAGCTGATCCGGCCCTGGCTCATCTGCGACGGCATGGCCACCCGCATACTTCCACCCCTCCATGGGGATTCCAGTGGGGTGCGAGGTGCCGCCTGGTTGTGGGGCTCCGTTCCGAGCCCCACAGCCACGAGGCCGGCAAGGCCCCGTTGACCACCGGCAGCCTCGCCGCCATGTCCCGGCCTACAATTGAGGTCAAAGTGGATCGAGGCCTGGTCGGCATGGCGCCAACCCGGGCACCTCCTCTGGAGATATCCCATGAACAGCCCCCAGAACGCCCAGCAGACGCCGCGCGCCATCCAGGTCCCGCCCCACCCCCAATGGCCGAACCTGAGTCTGGCCGAGAAGGACGATCTCAGATCCAGCATCAAGTCCCTGCTCGCGGCCCAGGACGCCGTGCTGGTTGCCCATTACTACACCGACGGCGACCTCCAGGCCCTCGCCGAGGAAACCGGTGGCTATGTGGCCGACTCCCTGGAGATGGCCCGCTTCGGCACCGAGAGCAGCGCATCGACCCTGGTGGTCTGCGGGGTGCGCTTCATGGGCGAGACCGCGAAGATCCTCAATCCCGAGAAGCGGGTCCTGATGCCGGACCTGGCCGCCACCTGCTCTCTCGACGAGGGTTGCCCGGCGGATGAGTTCGCGGCCTTCTGCGACGCGCACCCGGACCACACCGTGGTGGTCTACGCCAACACCAGCGCCGCAGTAAAGGCCCGCTCCGACTGGGTGGTGACCTCCAGCATCGCCCTACCGGTGGTGGAGCACCTGGCCGCCCAGGGTCACAAGATCCTGTGGGCCCCGGACAAGCACCTGGGTCACTACGTGGAGCGTATGACCGGGGCCCAGATGCTCCTGTGGGACGGGGCCTGCGTGGTCCACGAGGAGTTCAAGTCCTTCGCCCTGGAGCGGGTCCGCCGGCTCCACCCCGAGGCGGCGGTCTTGGTCCATCCGGAGTCGCCCGACGCCGTGGTGGATCAGGCCGACGTGGTGGGCTCCACCACCCGTCTCATCCAGGCGGTGGTGGAGATGCCGAACCAGGAGTTCATTGTCGCCACCGACGAGGGCATCTTCTGGAAGATGCACCAGCTCGCCCCCCACAAGACCCTGATCCCCGCTCCCACCGCCGGCGAGGGGGCCACCTGCGAGAGCTGCGCCCATTGCCCCTGGATGGCCATGAACGCCCTGCAGAATCTGGAGCGCGTCCTGCGCACAGGGGATCAGGAGGTCCAGATTGATCCAGAGATCCGGGGGCGAGCCCTGGTGCCCATCCAGCGCATGCTCGACTTCGCTCGGGCCCGGGGAATCGGGGCCCGCCGCCGCAGCGATTGAGGCCCCCAGGCCAAGACTGCTCCGCCCGGACCGAAAGTGCGGAGGATGCTTGGCGCGGGGCCGGTTTCGAGGATGCTCGCCGGGACCTCAACAGCGCTGCGATAGGGAGCCTTCAGGGTCAGGCAGGACCCAGACCGCTATTCTCTTTCTGACCTAGGTCGGAAGATCTTGGCCCCGCTCTTGCCTATATCCTGCGCGGAGTTGTTGAGCGGGCGTTATGTAGTGAAGGTAACTACGATGCCGACAAAACCCGCCTCTAAGCCTGTCGCATCCCTGACAAGGGCGCGCAAGGTCGATCGCGTCGCGCTGCTTGAAAAGGTGGCAGAGCTGGGGTCCATCACCGCCGCTGCCAAAGCGGTAGGCATCTCCTACAAGGGCGCCTGGGAGGCCATCGAGGCCCTCAACAACCTGTCGGAGCGGCCGCTGGTTGAGCGCAGCGTGGGAGGCACCGGCGGCGGTGGCACCCGGCTGACGGCGCATGGCGAGCAGGTCCTCTCGCTGCTGCGCGAGCTGGAGGGGGAGTTCCAGGGACTCCTGGCGGCGCTCGGGGGTGGGGCCGGACCTTTCGATCGTTTCTATCGTTACTTCAACTTGATGCGGAGATTCAACATGAAGACCAGCGCGCGCAACCAGTTCTTCGGGTCCGTGTCGAGCGTCACCCGGGGCGCGGTCAACAGCGAGGTCATCCTCGACATCGGCGGCGGCGACAGCCTGGCCGCCATCATCACCAATGAGAGCGTCGATGCACTGGGCCTGACCCATGGCGTGGAGGCCTACGCACTGGTGAAGGCCCCCTGGGTCATCGTCACCACCGACGAGACCCTCAAGACCAGCGCACGTAACCGCCTGTGCGGGGTGGTCTCGCGCTGCGTCGAGGGAGCGGTCAACGGCGAGGTGATCATCGACCTGCCCGGCGGCAAGTCGGTCGCCGCCATCGTGACCAACGCAAGCATCCATAGCCTGGGGCTCAAGGTCGGAGAGCGCGCCTGCGCCCTCATCAAGGCCTCCCACATCATCCTGGCCGTCGGCGCCTGAGGAGGTCCGAACATGAAACGACGTCTCTACGCCGCCGTTCTCGCACTCGCCAGCATCGCCCAGATCGGCGCCGCTCGGGCCGATGAGGTCCAGGTGGCCGTCGCCGCCAACTTCACCGCCCCGTCCAAGCTCATCGCCGCCGACTTCGAGAAGGAGACGGGCCACAAGGCCATGCTCTCCTTCGGCGCCACGGGCAAGTTCTACGCCCAGATCAAGAACGGCGCCCCCTTCGCGGTCCTGCTCGCCGCCCACGACAGCACCCCTGCCAAGCTGGAGACCGAGGGGGCTGCGGTGCCGGGTAGCCGCTTCACCTATGCCACGGGCAAGCTGGTCCTGTGGTCCGCCAAGCCGGGGTTCGTGGACGATCAGGGCAAGGTCCTTGAGAAGGGCGATTTCAAGCACCTGGCCATCGCCAACCCCAAGACGGCACCCTATGGGGCCGCCGCCGTGGAGACACTGACCGCCCTCAAGCTCCTCGACGCCGTCCAACCCAAGTTCGTCCAGGGCGAGAACATCGCCCAGACCCACCAGTTCGTGCTCAGCGGCAACGCGGAGCTTGGCTTCATCGCCCTGTCCCAAGTCATGGACGGCGGCAAGATCGGCGCGGGATCGGCCTGGGTGGTCCCGGCCAAGCTCCACGAGCCGATCCACCAGGATGCCGTGCTCCTGAAGGCGGGGAAGGGCAAGCCGGCGGCCGAGGACTGGCTCGACTATCTCAAGGGAGACAAGGCCAGGGCCGTGATCAAGTCCTTCGGCTACGACATCTAGGCCTCTGCCCGCCGGGTCCGCCGCCTCGGACCGGGCGGCGGACCCGCCCATACCCACCGCCCGGACCTTCCAGTCGAGAGACCGCCGATGAGTCTCCACCATTCCCCTTTCCTGTCCGATGCCGAACTGATGGCGCTGCTCCGTGACGATGCGCCCTTCGGCGACCTGACCACCGAGACCCTCGGCATCGGCCAGGCCCGGGGCCAGATGGTCTTCCGGGCCCGGGCGCCGCTGATCGTCTGTGCCGTGGAGGAGGCCGTGCGCCTGA
>JBGSUY010000260.1:0-17644 GCA_041753195.1 Chromatiaceae bacterium | reverse complement strand
GCCTCGGCGAACTTGGCCGGATGGGCGGTGGCGAGGCAGACCAGCTCGGGGTCCCCCTGGGCCGCCCGCACCCCGACGGCGGTGTGGGGGCAGAGGATGTAGCCGGTCGCCTCGAAGGTCTCACGGATCTGCTCCAGTGTCTCGCCGTCGGACACGGCCTGGGCCTCGAAGTCCGCCTGGACACGCGCCAGGCGCTCGCCATCCAGGGCCAGGCGCCCCGTCTGCTGCATGCCCTCCAGCAGGTTGCGCACCGGGGCCGGGTCCTGATCGTGCAGGTAATAGAGGTAGCGCTCGAAGTTGGAGGCGATCTGGATGTCCATGGCCGGGCTCAGGGTCTGGTATACGGGACCGGCGGCATAGGCCCCCGTGTGCACGAAGCGGGCGAGGATGTCGTTGCGATTGGTGGCGATGAGCAGCCGCTGCACAGGCAGCCCCATAAGCCGGGCGAGATAGCCCGCGAAGCAGTCCCCGAAGTTTCCGCTGGGCACCGAGAAGCTCACCGGGCGCTGGGGGTCGCCCCCGCTCAGGCGCCCCCAGGCGTAGACGTAGTAGACGGTCTGGGCCAGGATCCGGGCCCAGTTGATGGAGTTGACCGCCCCCAGGTGGTACTCGGACTTGAAGTCGAGGTCGTTGAACAGGGCCTTGACGATGCGCTGGCCGTCGTCGAAGGTCCCGCGAATGGCGACGTTGTGGATGTTGGCATCCAGCACCGTGGTCATCTGCCGCTCCTGGATAGGCGAGACCCGGCCCTTGGGGTGCAGGATGAAGCAGTGGATCCGCTCCTTGCCACGTACTCCATAGATGGCGGCCGAGCCGGTGTCGCCGGAGGTCGCTCCCAGGATGTTGAGCCGCCCCCCGTCGCGCTCCAGGAGGTACTCGAAGAGATTGCCCAGGAGCTGCAGGGCCACGTCCTTGAAGGCGGCGGTGGGCCCGTGGAAGAGCTCGAGGATCTGGATACCGCCCACCGTAACGACGGGCGTGACCTCGGGATGGCCGAAGCCGGCATAGGAGCACTTGATGAGCCCACGCAGGTCTGCCCGAGGGATGTCCTCGCCGACGAAGGGGGACAGGACCTCCAGCGCCAGGTCCTGAAAGCCAAGGCGCGCCCAGCGACGCAGGGTGCCGGGGTCGGCCGTGGGGATCTCCCTGGGAACCAGGAGACCGCCGTCCGTGGCCAGCCCCATCATCACCGCCGCGGCGAAACCAATCGGCTCTATTCCGCCGCGGGTGCTCACATAGTTCATGGTCTGCAAGGTCCTCGAAGCGTGGCGCGCCGCAATGAGGGGCACCCGCCACCCATGGTAAGAGCGCGGCCCCGGCTTGGCAAAGCTCCGACCAGGCCAACCCGAGGCGACCCTCGACCCCCGAACCCCTACCTCAACGCCTGCATCAAACCATACCGCGGAGTGACGACACGTCGCCGGGCCAATGCAGTGGATTGACCAAAAGGTGCCAAAGTGCGTTGACAGGGGTTCGAGATGGCGCTGAGAATCCAGCGACTTGCTGCGTCCCACCGGTCCCCCGAGGCCGGTCGAATGCCGAAAAGGGGCAGCCTAGGGGCACCCTCGGAGTCGTTGACAGGGCCTCGGGGCGACTCGGACAATGCAGGCCGGCAGCCGTGCTCCATCGTAAAGGGTGGCGGATGTCGAGAAGAAGAGCTGCTGAAGGGGGCCTCCGTCGCTGTCTGACCGCCTTCCCCGTCGCTGAGCCCAGCCGGCGAGGGCGTGGGCCATCGCCCCGTCACCCCCCGATCCACCATCAAAAACCCCGGCACTAGGGAGCGATACCCAATGACACCCGAGAATCGTACCGCCTACTGGAAGGCGAATCTAAGCCTGCTCACCGTCCTGTTGATTATCTGGTTCGTAGTCTCCTACGGCTTCGGCATCCTGCTGGTCGAGCCCCTCAACGCCATCTCGCTGGGCGGTTACAAGCTCGGCTTCTGGTTCGCCCAGCAAGGATCCATCTATGTCTTCGTGGTCCTGATCTTCGTGTACGCCTTCGCGATGAATCGGATCGATCGCCGCTTCGACGTGCACGAATAATCAGGAGCCACCCATGTCAAGCCTACAGATCTGGACTTACGTCGTCGTCGGTGCGACCTTCGCCCTGTACATCGGCATCGCCTTCTGGGCGCGCGCCGCCTCCACCAGTGATTTCTATGTGGCCGGTGGCGGCGTACACCCCGTCGCCAACGGCATGGCGACCGCGGCGGATTGGATGTCGGCCGCCTCCTTCATCTCCATGGCCGGCCTGCTGGCCTTCAAGGGCTACGACGCCTCCGTGTACCTGATGGGCTGGACCGGCGGCTATGTGCTGCTCGCCCTGCTGCTGGCGCCCTACCTGCGCAAATTCGGCAAGTTCACAGTGCCCGAGTTCATCGGCGACCGCTACTACTCCAAGACCGCCCGCCTGGTGGCGGTGATCGCCCTGATCGTTGCCTCCATCACCTACGTGATCGGCCAGATGAAGGGTGTCGGCGTCGCCTTCTCCCGCTTCCTCGAGGTGGGCTTCGAGACCGGTGTCATCATCGGCATGATCATCGTCTTCTTCTACGCCGTGCTCGGCGGGATGAAGGGCATCACCTACACCCAGATCGCCCAGTATGTCGTGCTGATCTTCGCCTACACGATCCCCGCCATCTTCATCTCGCTTGCGCTCACCGGAAACCCCGTGCCACAAATCGGACTGGGCGGGGAGTACGCGCGTGACGGCGTGGCCAGCGGCCTATCGCTCCTCGACAAGCTGGACCAGGTGGTGACCGACCTGGGCTTCGGGGCCTTCACGGCCCAGAAGGACTCGACGCTCAACATGTTCCTGCTGACCCTGTCGCTCATGATCGGCACCGCGGGGCTCCCCCACGTCATTATCCGCTTCTTCACCGTGCCGACGGTCAAGGACGCCCGCTTTTCCGCCGGCTGGGCCTTGGTCTTCATCGCTATCCTCTACACCACGGCCCCCGCGGTGGGCGCCATGGCCCGGCTCAACCTCATGGACACCATCCAGGTGGGTCCGGTCGGCGAGGAGACCGGCAATGTGGAGATCGCAAAGGTGCCCGAATGGATGAACCGCTGGTCCAAGACCGGCCTGCTCGCCTGGGAGGACAAGAACGCGGACGGCCGCCTGCAGTATTACAACGACAAGAACGCCGAGTTCGCCGCCAAGGCCGAGCAGTGGGGCTGGAAGGGCAACGAGATGACCAAGGTGGACAACGACATCATGGTGCTCGCCAACCCGGAGATCGCCAGGCTGCCCAACTGGGTCATCGCCCTGGTGGCGGCCGGCGGTCTGGCCGCGGCCCTTTCCACCGCCGCGGGACTCCTGCTCGCCATCTCATCGGCCATCTCCCATGACCTCCTGAAGGGCATGATCATGCCGAGTATCTCGGAGAAGGGGGAGCTTATGGCTGGACGAATCGCCATGGCCGGCGCGATCGTCGTCGCCGGCTACCTGGGGATCAATCCGCCGGGCTTCGCGGCGGAGGTGGTGGCCCTGGCCTTCGGTCTCGCCGCCTCCTCGATCTTCCCGGCGCTGATGATGGGAATCTTCGACAAGCGCGCCAACAGCGCGGGGGCCATCCTCGGCATGCTGTCTGGCCTGACTTTCACCCTCATCTACATCTTCTGGTTCAAGGGGTGGTTCTTCATCAAGGGGACCGCGATGATGGCCAACACCCCCGACAACTGGTTGCTCGGGATCTCCCCGGAGGCCATCGGCGCCGTGGGCGCGCTGGTGAACTTCATCGTGGCCTACGTGGTGTCGCGCGCCACCAAGGCCCCGCCGGAGCACATCCAGCACCTGGTGGAGGACATCCGCGTGCCCAAGGGCGCCGGAATGGCCACCGGTCACTGAGACCCTCGCCCAATCCTCGCCCAGGGATTCGGGCGGTCGATCTTGAGCCCCGCCCATGCGGGGCTTTTTATTGAGGATCCGAGCTGCCGGGGGGCCTGGCCCTGGTGTATCGTTGACAGCCGTCGCCGATTCATTGGGGGTAGATCGATGGACATCGAATTGATCGAGATCCAGGAATTCCTGGCCAGCCATCCCCCCTTCGACCAGCTCCCAACCGAGACCCTGGAGCGTCTGCCCAAGCGCCTGTCGGTCCGTTATTTCCGCCGCGGGACCCCGTTTCCGCCCGCCGACGCAGAGCAACCCTACCTCTATGTGATCCGCCGCGGGGCCGTGGAGCTGCGCGACCCCCAGGGGGAGCTGCTCGGCAAGCTGGCGGAGGGTGACCTGTGCGTCATGCCCTGCCGTCCCGAGGAGCAGGGGCCGCCAATAAGCGGCAATACCGCCGAGGACACCCTCGCCTACCTGCTCCCCTGCTCTGACCTGGCGCAATTGCGCGCCGGTCACCCCACCTTTGCCGAGCACTTCGAGCAGTCCGTGACCAACCGGCTGCGCAAGGCCCTCGATGTCATGACCGACACCCCGTCCTCGGGCTCGGGGCTCATGACGGTGCAGGTAGGGGACCTGGTGCGCCGCGAGCCCATCACCACGACGCCGGGGACCAGCATCCGTGCGGCCGCCCAGATCATGTCCGAGCACCGGGTCTCGTCGCTGCTCATCATGGACGGGGAGCGCCTGGCGGGCATGATCACCGACCGGGACCTGCGTAGCCGCTGTGTCGCCACCGGACTCTCACCGGAGCGGCCGGTCTGCGAAATCATGACCGAGCGACTGCACACGGTGGCCGCGGGAACCCTGGGCTTTCAGGCCCTGATCACCATGACCCGGCTCAATGTCCACCACCTGCCGGTGCTGGATGAAGGACGGGTGGCGGGCATCCTTTCCACTACCGACCTGACCCGCTTCCAGAGCTCAAACTCCGTCTATCTGGTAGGCGACATCCACAAGGCCAAGAATCTGGAGACCCTGGTTCAAATCAGCACCAAGGTGGGCGAGCTCCAGGTCAACCTGGTCAATGGGGGGGCCACGGCGGATCAGGTGGGCCAGGCGGTGAGCGCGATCACCGATGCCATTACGCTCCGCCTGCTGGAGCTGGGCGAGGAGGAGCTCGGCGCGCCACCCGTCCCCTATGCCTGGATGGTGGGGGGCTCCCAGGCTAGACGGGAGCAGTCCTCCCATTCGGACCAGGACAACGCGCTCGTCATCGCCGACCACATGAAACCGGAGGACGATGCCTATTACGCCGCCCTGGCGGGGTTCGTCAACGATGGCCTCAACGCCTGCGGCTACGTCTACTGCCCGGGCGACGTCATGGCCAAGAACCCCAAATGGCGCCAGCCCTTGCGGATCTGGAAGAAATATTTCACCACCTGGATCGAGCGGCCGGACCCCATGGCCTTGATGCTCGCGAGCGTGTTCTTCGACCTGCGCCCCCTGCGCGATCCCGAGGGCCTGTTCGAGGAGATCCACGACACGGTGCTCGCCCACTCCAAGGCCAACCGCATCTTCATCGCCTACATGGCCGCCAATGCGCTCAAGCACCGCCCACCGCTCGGTTTCTTCCGCAACTTCGTACTGATCCACGGGGGCGACCACGACCACACCTTCGATATCAAGCATCGGGGCACGGTCCCCATCATCGACCTGGCTCGGGTCTACGCCCTCTCCGCCGGGATCGACGAGGTCAATACCCTGGAGCGCCTGCGGGCCGCCGCCAAGACCGATGCGCTCAGCTGGGAGGGGGCCGCCAACCTGATCGATGCCGCGGAGTTCATCGGGACCCTGCGCATGCGCCATCAGGCGCGCCAGCTGCGGCGCGGCGAGAAGGCGGACAACTTCCTCTCGCCCGATGCGCTCTCGCCCTTGGAGCGGGGCCATCTGAAGGACGCCTTCATCCTGATCAACACGATGCAGGAGTCGCTCGGGCAGCGCTACCAAGCAGGACGCTTCGCCTGAGCGGCTGGCCGTGCTGTCGCTCACCGACTGGCGGCGGCGCTGGCAGCTGCGCCAGGCCCAGCCTGGGCCCTTGCGGGACTATCTGGCACGACCCCTGCCAGATCGTCGCCGGGACTATCGGGAGACCGAGTTCCTGGCCATCGACCTGGAGACCACCGGGCTCAATGTGAAGCGGGACCTGATCCTGAGCGTCGGCTACGTGGCGCTGCACGGCAAGCGCATCGACCTGGGGAGCGCCCGCCACCGTGTGATCCGCATCGACCGCTCCATCCCGGAGGCCAGCGCCGTGATCCACCAGATCACGGACGACGAGTCCGCCCGGGGGCTGGAGCTCAGGGATGTGCTGGCGGAGCTGCTGGAGACCCTGGGCGGCAAGGCAATGATCGCCCACCATGCGGTGATCGAATGTGGCTTCATCGGAAACGCCTGCCGGCGGCTCTGGGGTGGCGGGCTCCCGGTGTCCGTGGTGGATACCCAGGTGCTGGCGCGGCGCACCTTCGAACGGCGTCAGATCCCATTCAAGGGGTCCGACCTGCGCCTCCACGCCTTGGGCGACCGCTACAACCTGCCCCGCTACGGCGCCCACAATGCGCTCAGCGATGCCCTGGCCGCGGCGGAGCTGTTCCTCGCCCAGGCGGCCCACCGCGACAACGGCAAGGGCATGCCCTTGGGCGACTTTCTCACTTGAGGACCCCCAAGCCTCACCGTCGCCGCCTGGAAACTGACACCACCCGGCGTTAGGATTGGGATCCCCCCGAGGTCCGGCCCCAAGCAACCGACAAACAGCCCCCAGGGCCTTTCCCATCACGCACCACCGAACCCAAAGAGGAGACGACAGCATGTCGGAAGAGAAGCTCTATCCCGTCCCGGCCGCGATCGCCGCCAAGGCCCATATCGACGCGGACAAGTACGCGGCCCTGTACAAGACCTCGGTCGAGGACCCGGGCGGGTTCTGGTCCGAGCAGGCCAAGCAGTTCGTCAGCTGGTTCAAGCCCTGGGACTCGGTGCTCGACTGGAGCTTCGGCGCCGACGACCTGCACATCAACTGGTTCAAGGGCGGCAAGCTCAACGTCTCTTACAACTGCCTGGACCGCCACCTGGAGACCCGCGGCGACCAGGTGGCCATCATCTGGGAGGGCGACAACCCGGAGGAGGACCGCAAGATCACCTACCGGGAGCTGCACGCCGAGGTGTCCAAGTTCGCCAACGTGCTGAAGACCAAGGGGGTCAAGAAGGGCGACCGGGTCTGCATCTACCTGCCCATGATCCCGGAGGCGGCGGTCGCCATGCTCGCCTGCACCCGGGTAGGCGCCGTCCATTCCATCGTCTTTGGCGGCTTCTCCCCGGACAGCCTGCGGGACCGTATCCTCGACTCGGATTGTCAGGTGGTCATCACCTCCGACGAGAGCGCGCGCGGCGGGCGCCATGTACCCCTGAAGAAGAACGCCGACACGGCGCTCGGGGAGTGCCCCAATGTGCGCTCCATGATCGTGGTGCGCCGCACCGGCGGGAACGTGGCCTGGAAGGACGGCCGCGACTGCTGGTACCACGAGGAGATGGCCAAGGCGGCCTCGGCCTGCGAGCCCGAGCAGATGGACGCCGAGGATCCGCTGTTCATCCTGTATACGTCGGGCTCCACAGGTAAGCCCAAGGGGGCCCTGCACACTACCGGCGGCTACCTGGTCTACGCCGCCATGACCCACAAGTACACCTTCGACTACCAGGAGGGCGAGGTCTATTGGTGCACCGCGGACGTGGGCTGGGTGACCGGCCACACCTACATCGTCTATGGCCCCCTGACCAACGGCGCCACCTCCGTCATGTTCGAGGGCATCCCCAACTACCCGGACATGTCCCGCTTCTGGCAGGTGATCGACAAGCACCAGGTCAACATCTTCTACACGGCCCCGACCGCCATCCGCTCCCTGATGCGGGCCGGCGAGGAGCCGGTGAAGAAGACCTCCCGCCAGTCCCTGCGCATCCTCGGCTCCGTGGGTGAGCCCATCAACCCGGAGGCCTGGGAGTGGTACCACCGGGTCGTCGGTGACGAGCGCTGCCCCATCGTGGACACCTGGTGGCAGACCGAGACCGGTGGCCACCTGATCACCCCCCTGCCCGGTGCAACGGCGCTGAAGCCCGGCTCCGCCACCCTGCCCTTCTTCGGCGTGGTGCCGGCCCTGGTGGATCCGGCCAATGGCACCCTGATCGAGGGCCCGGGCGAGGGGGCCCTGGTCATCACCCAGCCCTGGCCGGCCCAGATGCGCACCGTCTACGGCGATCATCAGCGCTACGTGGATACCTACTTCAAGCAGTATCCTGGCTCCTACTTCACCGGTGACGGGGCCCGCCGCGACAAGGACGGCTATTACTGGATCACCGGGCGCATCGACGACGTGCTCAATGTCTCCGGCCACCGCCTGGGCACGGCCGAGATCGAATCGGCCCTGGTGCTCCATCCCCATGTGGCGGAGGCTGCGGTGGTGGGCTACCCCCATGACCTCAAGGGCCAGGGCATCTACGCCTACGTGACCCCCATGGCGGGCGTGGAGGGGACCGACGAGTTGAAGAAGGAGCTGGTGGCCATGGTGCGGGGCGAGATCGGACCCATCGCCATCGTGGACATCATCCAGTGGGCGCCCAGCCTGCCCAAGACCCGCTCGGGCAAGATCATGCGGCGCATCCTGCGCAAGATCGCGGCCAACGAGATCGATACCCTGGGCGACACCTCCACCCTGGCGGACCCGACCGTGGTCAACGAGCTGATCGAGAACCGAGCCAACCGTTAGGAGCACCCCGGCGCGACATTCGAACCCGGTTCGAGCGCCGCCCCAGCGCGATTCGGCGAGGCACAGGCCCGCCGAATCGCGCCTGGGCTTCTGTGGCGCTGGGGCCGATCACCCGGTCTCCCTCCCTGTCCGACTCTCCTGACCCCGGAGGTTCCTTGAGCGCCAACCGCGTGGGCGTCTTCGTGGACGCCGAGAACATCCGCTACAACGGCGGCTACCAGATGCGCTACGACGTGCTGCGGCGCTTCGCCGCCCGGGAGGGGGGCGTGCTGCAGCGGCTGAACACCTATATGGCCTTCGACGCGGAGCGCGCCCGGGAGGACTCGGAGTACGCCAAGAAGGCCCGCACCTACCAGCAGATGGTCAGGGACTTCGGCTGGAAGATCACGGTCAAACTGGTGCGCCGCTACACGGACGCGGAAGGCAACGTCACCACCAAGGCCAACGCGGACCTGGATATGGCGGTGGATGCCATGCTCCAGTCGGACCGCCTCGAGCAGATCCTGCTCGTCACCGGCGACGGGGACTTCATCCAGCTGGTGCAGGCCCTGCAAAACCGGGGCTGCCGCGTCGAGCTGATTGGTTTCAAGAACGTGTCGCGCCAGCTCCAGCAGGAGGCCGACGCCTTCTATTCGGGCTTCCTGATCCCGGATCTCCTGCCCGTCGCCTACGAGCCGCGCAACGAATGGGGGAGGCCGGGCTCCTGCGTGCGCGGCGTCTGCACCAAATGGATCCCGGACAAGGGCTACGGCTTCCTGCGCATTCTGGACCGCATCTCGGCCAACCTGTGGATCACGGACCCGCGGGAGCCAGACTCACCCTACACCAGCGTGTTCTGCCACGCCAACGAGCTGGCCGAGGAGGTGAGCGAGGAGCTCTTGGGCAGCCGGGAGAACATCTTGGAGTTCTATCTCAAGGAGAGCGACCAAAAGGACAACGGCCTGGTGGCCAGCAACGTGCGGCTGGCCCTGTCAGTAAACCGCTGAGTCCAGCGCAGCCCTTCCACCCCCAAGATCCCGCCCAAAGGGTGACGGCGACCCAAGAATTGAGGTGCCGTATCCCTTAGGGTCGATAACCTGATGGGGACCGCGAGCGGGGCCGACGCCGCCCCGGCGAGGGCGCCTGGAGCTACCTCAAGGGCCGGAAAGATCCGGGCTCGGGGCCGCCACCCTGGTCGCCGAGTGGTAGTAAAGGGCCGACGATCGGCGCCCATTGGGTATACTCGGAGTCTCGTGCCCGCACCGCAGGCAATGCAGGCTGCGCCTCAGATGCGGACCGAGTCTCGTCGTCCCGGGCCCTTCGGACCTCAGAATAGATGCGATGGCGACCAATCCGACCACCATGAAACCCTCGGGGCTCGCCTGGCGGCTGGTGCGCGACCGCCTCATCACCGAGGACCAGGCCGCCGTCGCCGCCACCGAGGCGATGCGCCACCGAAAGCCCTTCGTCCAGTATCTGGTCGAGCAGAAGATGCTCGACAGCCGCCGCATCGCCATCGCCGCGGCCCACGAGTTCGGGGTCCCGCTGCTGGACCTTAGCGCCATCGATCTGGCGGACCTTCCTCTCAACCTGGTCGACGAGAAGCTGATCCGCAAGCACCGGGCGCTGCCCCTGTTCCGCCGCGGCAACCGCATCTTCGTCGCCCTGTCGGACCCCACAAACGACCAGGCCCTGGACGAGATCCGCTTCAACACCGGCCTGGCCACGGACGCCGTCCTCGTGGAGGAGGACAAGCTGGCAAAGGCCATCGAGCACGCCATCGATGCCCAGGACACCACCATGAACGACCTCATGGATACGGACCTGGAGAACCTGGACATCGCCAGTGACGACGAGGACGGCAAGGACGACTCCGACATCAACGTCGACGAAGCACCGGTGGTGCGCTACGTGAACAAGATCCTGGTGGACGCCATCGCCATTGGCGCCTCGGACATCCATTTCGAGCCCTACGAGAAGTTCTTCCGCATCCGCTTTCGACAGGACGGGATGCTGCGGGAGGTGGCCAACCCTCCTGTCAACATCGCCAACCGGCTTGTGGCGCGTCTCAAGGTCATGTCGCGCATGAACATCGCCGAGCGCCGCGTCCCCCAGGACGGGCGCATCAAGCTCAAGCTGAGCCGCTCCCGCGACATCGATTTCCGCGTAAACACCTTGCCGACGATCTACGGCGAGAAGGTGGTGCTGCGCATCCTGGACTCCTCCTCGGCCCAGGTAGGTATCGACGCCCTGGGCTTCGAGCCCGAGCAGCGCGACGCCTTCCTGTGGGCTATCAGCAAGCCCTACGGGATGATCCTGGTGACCGGTCCCACCGGCTCCGGCAAGACCGTGTCCCTCTACAGCGCGTTGAATCTGCTGAACAAGCCGGACATCAACATCTCCACCGTCGAGGACCCGGTGGAGATCCAGGTGCCGGGCATCAACCAGGTCAATATGAACCCCAAGACCGGGCTCACCTTCGCCGCGGCCCTGCGCTCCTTCCTGCGCCAGGATCCGGACATCGTAATGGTGGGCGAGATCCGCGACCTGGAGACTGCGGAGATCGCGGTCAAGGCGGCCCAGACCGGCCACCTGGTGCTCTCCACCCTACACACCAACGATGCCCCCCAGTCCCTCACCCGACTGGCCAACATGGGGGTGCCGGCGTTCAACATCGCCTCCTCCATCCTCATCATCATGGCCCAGCGCCTGGTGCGCCGTCTCTGCCCCCACTGCAAGAAGGCGGAGGACATCCCCAGGGAGGCCCTGCTGGAAGAGGGCTTCAACCCCGAGGAGGTCGCCGAGGGCCTGACCATCTACGGCCCCGGGGGTTGCGAGCGCTGCACCGCGGGCTACAAGGGCAGGGTCGGCATCTTTCAGGTGATGAAGGTGTCGGAGGCGATCGGACGATTGATCATGGAGGGCGGCAACTCCATCCAGCTGGCCGAGCAGGCGAAGCGGGAAGGGGTCGCGGACCTGCGCCAATCGGGTCTGCGTAAGGTCAAGGCCGGTATCACCAGCCTCGAAGAGATCAACCGCGTGACCAAGGACTAAGCACCATGGCACTCGCAGCAGCCAAGAAGCCCGCGTCAAAGCCAGCACCCAAGCCCGAGAAGGCCTACGTCTTCGCCTGGGAGGGGACGGACCGGCGCGGCGGGCGGGTCAAGGGCGAGACCCGGGCATCGAACATCACCCTGGTAAGGGCGGAGCTCCGACGTCAGGGCGTCAATCCGAGCAAGGTCAAGAAGAAGGCCCAGCCGCTGCTCGGCGGCAAGAAGAAGATCCGGAGCGCCGACATCGCGATCTTCAGCCGCCAGCTCGCCACCATGATGGCGGCGGGCGTGCCCCTGGTGCAGTCCTTCGACATCGTCGGGCGGGGGCACGACAACCCGGCCATGCAGGACCTGATCCTCTCCATCAAACAGGACATCGAGAGCGGCACTGCCATGGCGGTGGCATTGGCCAAGCATCCGCTCTATTTTGACGACCTGTTCTGCAACCTGGTCGCGGCCGGCGAGCAGGCGGGCGTGCTCGATGTCCTGCTGGACAAGATCGCCACCTACAAGGAGAAGACCGAGTCCATCAAGGGGAAGATCAAGAAGGCCCTGTTCTACCCGGCGGCAGTCATCGTTGTGGCAATCATCGTGACCATCGTCATCCTGATGTTCGTCATCCCCCAGTTCAAGGAGCTGTTCAGCAGCTTCGGGGCGGATCTTCCGACCTTCACCCTGTTGGTCATCGCCGCCTCGGACGTGCTGCGGGAGTGGTGGTGGGCCGCCTTCCTGGGGATCGGCGCCGGGGTCTGGGCCATCGGCAACCTGTTCAAGCGATCCCGCAAGTTCCGCGACGCGGTGGACCGGGCAGTCCTCAAGATCCCGGTGATCGGCGACATCCTGAACAAGGCGTCCCTAGCCCGCTTCGCCCGCACCCTGTCCACCATGTTTGCCGCCGGCGTGCCCCTGGTCGAGGCCTTGGAGTCGGTGGCGGGGGCCACCGGCAACGTGGTCTACGAGGAGGCGGTGCTCAAGATGCGCGAAGAGGTGGCGACCGGCCAGGCACTGCAGCTCTCCATGCGCCAACGCAACCTCTTCCCCCACATGGTGATCCAGATGACCGCCATCGGTGAGGAGTCGGGCGCCCTCGACGAGATGCTCTCCAAGGTGGCGGACTTCTACGAGGAGCAGGTGGACAACGCCGTGGACAGCCTGAGCAGCCTGCTGGAGCCCATGATCATGGTGGTGATCGGCGGCTTGGTGGGCAGCCTAGTGGTGGCCATGTACCTGCCGATCTTCAAGCTCGCGGCGGTGGTGTGAAAGAAGTGGCGAGTGGCGAGTGGCGAGTAGCGAGGCTCCGTAGGGTGGGCGCGGCGTCCGCGCCCACGCGTCCTAACCGGGCGCTCGGGTCCCCATGACCTGGATCGACGCCTTTCAGCAGAGTCCGGCCCTCCTGATCGGGACCGCCATCGCCCTTGGCCTGATCATTGGCAGCTTCCTGAACGTGGTCATCCTGCGCCTGCCGCGCATGCTGGAGAGCGAGTGGCGGCGGGACTGCGCCGAGATCGCCGGCGCACCGGCCGGGGGTGAAGGGGCGGCGGAGCCCGAGCTCAGCCTGGCCAAGCCGGCCTCCCATTGCCCTTCCTGCGGCCACCGGATCCGACCGCTGGAGAATGTCCCGATCCTGAGCTACCTGCTGCTGCGCGGGCGCTGCTCGGCCTGCGGGGTGCGGATCAGCCCCCGCTATCCCCTGGTCGAAGGGCTCACCGCCACGCTCACCCTGATCGTGGTGCTGCACTTCGGGCTCACCTGGCAGGCCCTGGCGGCCCTGCCGCTCACCTGGGGGCTGATCGCCCTCGCCATCATCGACTACGACAACCAGCTGCTGCCGGACGGCATCACCCTACCCCTCCTTTGGCTGGGGCTGATCCTGAGCCTCTTCGGCCTCTTCACCAATAGCCAGTCGGCCATCATTGGCGCCGTGGTGGGCTATCTGAGTCTGTGGCTGGTCTTCCAGCTCTTTCGGCTCGCCACCGGCAAGGAGGGGATGGGCTTCGGCGACTTCAAGCTCTTCGCCCTGTTCGGGGCCTGGCTCGGCTGGCAGTATCTGCCCCAGATCATCCTGCTCTCCGCCCTCACCGGGGCCTTGCTCGGCACCATCCTGATCGCCTCTGGACGCCACGAGCGAGGGAGGCCCCTACCCTTCGGTCCCTTTCTGGCGGCGGCCGGCTGGATCAGCCTGATCTGGGGTCCGCAGATCAACGAGGCCTATCTGCGGGTCTCTGGCTTGGGCTGAGGGGCCTGTGCTCCTCATCGGTCTCACCGGCGGCATCGGCAGCGGCAAGTCCACCGTCGCGAGCCTCTTCGCCGGCCTCGGCGCCGGGATCGTCGACACGGACCTCCTGGGCCGGGAGCTGACCGAGCCAGGCACCCCGGCCCTGGCCCGGATCGCGGCCGAGCTCGGTACGGAGATCCTGAACCCGGACGGCTCCCTCAATCGGGCGCGCCTGCGGGAGCGCGTCTTCTCCGATCCGGCCGCCCGCGCTCGACTGGAGGCCCTACTCCACCCGCCCATCCGGGACCTGATGCTCGAGCGGGCAGCCCGACTCCAGACCCCCTATGTAATCCTGGTGATCCCCCTGCTCTTCGAGACCGGCCAGCAGGCCCTGGTCCACCGGGTACTGGTGGTGGACTGCCCGGAGTCGATCCAGGTGGAGCGGGTGCACCGGCGTAGCGGGCTGCCGGAGGCGGAGATCGCCCGTATCATGGCCAGCCAGATCCCGCGCGCCGAGCGCTTGGCCAGGGCGGACGATGTCATCGAAAACCAGGGCGACGCCGGGGCCCTCCCCCCCCAGGTGGGACTCCTGCACCGAAACTATCTTGCCCTCGCCGCGGCGACCGGGACCCAGGGACCCTGAGGCGGGCCCCAAGGCCAGCCGGCTAGATCGCCCAACGGGGCACCGCCGCTCGCCGATGTCGGCCCATCTCGAGCCTCAGGCCGCTGGCACGGGAGTTAGCGCATGACCTCCGAGCGTGTCCGATGGCTGAGGCTGACCCTCCTGGGGGTGCTCGGGGGCGCAATCGCCGCGGCTTTGGTGCTCTTCTTCAGACTGCTCCTCGACCTTGGTCAGGGCATGCTGCTGCCCTCCGGAATGCCGGGCGACTACGGGTCACTGCCACCCCTGTGGAGGGTGCTGCTGCCCACGGGCGTGGGCCTGCTTCTCGGCCTGGCCTTCGACCGCCTGTGCCCGGAGGACCGCCAGGTCGGGGTGGTTCATGTGCTCGCCCGACTCCAGACCCCGGGCGGCGAACGGCTACCGCCGCGCAACCTCATCACCCAGTTCCTCGGCGCCTGCGTGGCGATCGTCGCCGGACACTCGGTGGACCGGGAGGGGCCGGCGGTCCATATCGGGGCCGCCGGAGCCAACCTGATTGGCCGCGGCATGCGTAGCACAGCGGAGGAGGACTACACCCTGGCCGCCTGCGGGGCGGCGGCGGCCATCGCGGCACTGTTCAACACCCCCCTGGCGGCCGTGGTGTTCGTGATCGAGGTGCTCAAGGTGCGCTACGAGGTAACGCGCATCCTGCCGGTGATCGTGGCCGCCGTGGTGGGGGCCGTCACACGCCGTCTCGTGATGCACGGGGACACCACCTTCCAGGTCTCCCCCATGACCCTGGGCTCCCACTGGGAGCTTCCGCTCCTGGTCCTGCTCGGCGTGACGACGGGGGTGATCGCCGCCGCATTCATCTCACTCTGCGAGCGGGTCGCCGAGGGCGCCCGCTCCTGGCCCAACCGCGTCACCTTCGCCCTTGCGGGTCTGTGTACCGGTCTGCTCGCCCAGTTGACCCCCGAGATCATGGGTACCAGCCAGGACACCCTGGACCAGCTTGTTCACGTGGAATTGACCCTCGGGTTGGTCTCGACCCTGGTTCTCACCAAGGTCGTGGCCACGGCGGTGTCGGTGGGCCTGCGAGTACCGGGCGGACTCATCGGCCCGACGCTGTTCATCGGCGGGGCTATCGGCAGCGCCTTCGGACTCGCCCTCGCGGGCGCGGGCCTCCTGGATCGCGCCTCCACGGGCTTCTACGCGACCGTCGGCATGGTCGCCATGATGGGGGCGACGCTGCGGGCACCGCTGGCGGGCCTAACGGCCCTGCTGGAGCTGACCGGTAATCCCAACATCATCCTCCCCGGGATGCTCGCCGTGACCAGCGCCGAGCTGACCAACCGGCTGTTTCTGGGAAAGGCATCGGTCTTCGAGTCCTTGCTCAAGATCCAGTCCCGAGCCCCCAGGACCGGCGCAACTCCCTGAGCCGCTTCAGGCCAGGGTCCGCCGGCGGCCGTAGGCCAGCCAGAGGAGCAAGAGTCCGAACAGGATCATGGGGGTGGAGAGGACCTGGCCCATGGTGAGCCAGTCGAAGGCCAGGTAGCCGATGTGGGCATCCGGCGTGCGCACCATCTCCACCGCGAAGCGGAAGAGCCCATAGAGGAGCAGGAACAGTCCGGACACGGCCATCATGGGCCGCGGGCGGCTGGAGAAGGCCCACAGGAGCAGGAATAGGACTAGGCCTTCAAGCAGCGCCTCGTAGAGCTGGGAGGCATGCACCGGCGGGCTCACCAGGGTACCGGCGGGCTGGTCAAGGCACTGGGCGGGAAAGCGGTCGCAGGGCAGCTGCATGCCCCAGGGGACCTGGGTTCGGTGCCCCCACAATTCCCCATTGATGAAGTTGCCGATGCGCCCGAAGAAGAGCCCTGGAGGCACCAACGGTGCCATGAAGTCCGAGACCTGGAAAAAGTGCAGTCCATGGCGGCGGCCAAAGACCCAGATGGCCATGCAGACCCCGATCAGCCCCCCGTGGAAGGACATGCCGCCCTCCCAGACGCGGAACAGGTTGAGCGGGTTGGCGAGGATCTGATCGAAGCCGTAGAAGAGCATGTAGCCGAGGCGCCCCCCGGCGATAACACCCAGGATGCAGTAGAAGATGACGTCGTCCACCATCTCCCCGGTCCAGCCGGATCCCGGACGGGACGCCCGCCAGCGCCCGAGCCCCCAGGCGATGGCGAAGCCCACCAGGTACATGAGTCCGTACCAGTGGACCTGCAGGGGCCCGAGGGTGACGGCGATGGCGTCGATGTCCGGGTAGCTCAGCATGGGCGCGGATGGTATACGGAAGAGGTGGGAGTTGCGAGGGACAAGTTCCGAGGATTGCCAATTCCTCCATGGACATAGCCTGCAAGAGAATGACGAGCTGACGTGGATTGGGACTGTCCCGGCCGCTCGTCTAGTCCATCGCCATCCTGGCTCGGTCTCGCGGCGGCTCGGTTGACAGGGGCGGCTGGCGCGCCCAGATTCGATCCATCCTCAGCCGTAAACCGCTACCCGCAGCACCCTATGGATCATCTCGATGCCATCGCCGACCGCTTCGCCGCCCGGGCCCCCGCCAGCGACTACTGGACCCTGCGCCTGGTGGCGGAGGAGTCCGACCACCTGAGCGTCCGCCAGGGGGTGGTGGAGCCGAGCGCCCTCGGGTCGTCCCTGGGGGCCATGGTGACGGTGGTTGCCGGGGGCGGCATCGGCTACGGGGCCACCAGTGACCTCAGCCCTGGCGGTCTGCGAGCAGCGACCCACCAGGCCCTGGGCTGGGCCGAGGCCCATGCCCGGCTCGGACTCTTCGACGCCGCACTCTATCCCCGCAGCTCACTCAAGGCCGAGTACCACTCGCCGGTGGCCGAGTCCTGGGGTGCCATGCCCCTGGCCGATAAGCTCGCCCTGCTCCAAGACGCCAACCGGGCGCTCGCCATTGATGCGCGTATCGTCGATTGGGCCGCCTGGCTCGCCTACCGGCGGGTGAGCCAGCTCCTGGTGACCTCCGAGGGCGGCCGCATCGCCCAGACCCTCGACTATGTGACCCCAGGACTGGTCGCGGTCGCCAATGAGGGCAGCCAGACCCAGCGCCGCCACGGGGGTGGGGCGGACTGGCCCCAGCAGGGCGGGCTGGAGCGCATCGATGCCGCGGACC
>JBGSUY010000259.1:0-4860 GCA_041753195.1 Chromatiaceae bacterium | reverse complement strand
CCACGGGCACCAGACCCCGGCGCGCGGGCGTCATGACCGGCTCCGTCGGCTCTTCCCCGATGCCCGCGCCATCGTGTACGGGCACAGCCATCGGCTGGTGATCGACCAGTTCGCCGACCCCTGGGTGATCAACCCGGGTGCGGCTGGACGCAGCCGCACCTTCGGCGGTCCATCGTGCCTGGTACTCACCGCGACAGGGGTTGACTGGCACGTGGAAAGCCATCGCTTCGGGGTGCGCGAGAACTCCCAGAAGAGGCTGGAAAATAGAACTCATCACACTGAGTATTAAAGCGATTTAATCCGTGACTCGGCTTGCCGGAGGGCCGTTTCAGAACTAAGCTTAAGGTGTCAGTGGATGGTATTCGGAGGTACATCATGAAAACCAAGACACGTGACATCGTTGAGACGACACCCCGTCGCGAGTTGAGCCTGATCGACGACATGGATCGGTTGTTCGAGGGCTTCCTCAACCGGGGGTGGTTGAGGCCGTTCCGTGAGATGTGGCCCGAATGGGCACGCTTTGAGGAAGGCCTGGAGCTGCGGACCCCGCGGGTCGACGTCATCAATCGGGATGAAGAGGTGCTGGTGAAGGCCGAGCTACCGGGCGTGAAACGGGAAGACCTGACGGTGGAGCTGAGCGGTGATCTGCTCACCATCCGCGGCGAGCAGCACCATGAGGAGCGCAAGGAGGAGGGTGACCTGGTGCGCGCCGAGATCGCGCGGGGCACCTTCTGCCGCACCATGACCATGCCGGCCGGCCTGGACGGCGAGCACGTCAAGGCCGAGTTCAAGGACGGTATCCTCGAGGTGCATCTGCCGAGGCTCGAGAAGACGGAGCGCCGGCGGATCGAGATCGCCTAACGGTACCTTGAAGGGCTAGGCAATCGCGAAGAAGAGGCTAAACTGAGAATCAAAGACTCACCACCGTGAGCAAAAGCCCCCGACCAGGGGCAGGCGCCTAGACCACATGAGAGCAGGCGCCAAGGCGCAAGGCCGGCGGAAACGCCGGCCTTCGTCTTTTCCGAGGTTCTCCCTTGCCACCATGTAGACTGGTCCGCTGCCAATTCAGCGGGCCCCGACTCGCCATGACCGAGCCCAGCTTCCACAAGCCGCCCAAGTCCCTGCTGCGCCAGGTCGGCCGGGCCATCGCCGACTTCGGGATGATCCGGGAAGGCGACCGCATCCTGCTCGGGGTCTCCGGCGGTAAGGACTCCCTTTCCCTGCTGCACATCCTGCATCACCTCCAGACCTATGCCCCGGTGCGCTTCGAGCTCGCCGTGCTCACCGTGGACCCTCAGATCCCCGGCTTCGAGCCCCAGCACCTGCGGGACTACTACCAGGTCCTGGGCCTCACCTGGTACTACGAGCAGCAGCCACTGATGGAGCAGGCCCAGTCCCACATGGACGGGGACTCCTTCTGCGCCTACTGCTCGCGCATGAAGCGGGGGATCATGTATCGCATCTGCCGGGAGCGGGGCTACCAGGTCCTGGCCCTGGCCCAGCATCTGGACGACCTGGCCGAGAGCCTCCTGATGTCCCTCTTCCATGGCGGCCAGCTGCGGACCATGAAGGCCCACTATGTGAACGACGCGGGGGACATCCGCATCATCCGCCCCCTGGCCTACTGCCGGGAGCGCCAGACCGCGGACTTCGCCCGCAAGGCCGGGCTCCCCGTGGTGCCCGACAGCTGCCCCGCTTGCTTCGCCATGCCCACCCGCCGGGAGCACATGAAGGCCCTGCTGGCGCGGGAGGAGGCGGGGCACCCCCACCTCTTCGCCAACATCCTTCACGCCATCCGGCCCATCCTGACCGAAGGCCCAATCGTCACGACCGCACCGGGGACTTAGCCACCCCCATTCCGCTGCACCTAGGCAGCCTTCGCCCCTCGTCCAGGGAGGTGATGGTTCTGGGCGACTTTTCTCGCAACAAACTCAGAAACATCCTACAAACGCGCTAAGTTTCTGCGTCTAACTTTAACAACGCGAGGTCGAGTCACGGTGCGTCTTGATCGTAGATCCTGGCAAGACCTGGCTTATCCATGGAGGAGGAGCCCGATCTCTGAGCACGGATGTGCAATCGCGTGTCAATCCAACCCGCCAAACCGGAGACAATCCAGATGACATTCAATAGCCACCACCAGCCATCACGGCGTCCCGCGAAGCTCGTGCACGCCTTCGCCTACGCGTTCCTGTCAGTATGCGGCTTCGCTGCGGCTCTACAGCCGGCAGTCGTAGAGGCCAAATGGACCCGTACCCACGCAACAGCGTGCATGTCCGTAAACACGACGTTAGCGCCCTACGACACCTCATACGCGGTATGGAACAATAGCACCACGACCACGATGACCCTGTTGTGCGATCTTTCCGATACGGACTATCTCGCCAAGACCGCCCTGACGACATTGAACATCCATGGTAAGGACGGAAGCTCGGCCAGCAATGTCGACGCCATGGCGTGCCGGTCCAATTGGGCCACAACCGGCGGCGCCTGTAGCGCTATCGTTTCGAGCCCAACCGATACCAGCGAGTATACCCTGAAGCCGAACCTTTCGGTCTTCTCGGGAAGAACGGCGGACTTCGGCTATATCTGGGTACGTTTGCCTCCCAAGAGCGGCTCGTCTCGCAGCGGCCTCCGTGGGTTCTTTACCTCCAACTAACGGCGGCACATCAAATCCCGTGAAGTGATCCGCTGGGCGTTCGCTGCAGGTTAGGCATCCCTCGGTCGGCGCTAGCTGCTGAGGGATGCCCGCACCGACACCAGATCGGCCGGTTAATAACCCGTCCGCACCCGCGGATTGCGGGTTGGTCACTTCGAGATGTGCTCCCAGGATCCATGAGAGAGGTTAGCTTCAATGAACATCCAAACCAACCCGCTTTTCGTAGCCGCGGCAGGAGGGGCATTCACTGCTGCCGCTGTTGTGGGCGCCGTCTCAGCCTATATGATGGCTCATTCGCCCGACTATGTTAGTCAGCCGGCTGCAATCTCTTCCGCTGGCACGCTGTCGACGGTCACGGCGACCCCACCTTTGGTTGAATCATCAGCAAGATCACTAAAGTCCGAAAACCCTGACCGAGTCGCGCAACTGGAGCAACGGCTGGACGCAATGGCCTCATCCCTGACTCGTTCGGAATCTGCGCCGGAAAAGCATCCGGTCGACGACGCCGAACATTCGGACGTGGAGGCAAGTGCCGACAAGTTTGATATCGAGCAGGCACGGGCGTATGAGCTGGAGTCGTGGGAGGAGCGGAAGCTTGAGTTCGAGCGCGAGCCGGTCGATCGCAGTTGGGCTTCCGCCACCCGTGATACCTTCATAGCCGACATGGTCTCGATCGCCCAGGAGAACGGGCTGACTGTCATGGATGCGGACTGTCGGACCACACGGTGTAAAGTCGTGATCGAATGGCCGTCCTACGACGATGCCGCTACCGGCTTCAACCAGTTGCTGCACCACGAATACCAGGTCAATTGCGGGAAGGAAACCCTGCTCCCGGAACCACCCGAATGGGAAACCGGACTGCCGTATCAGGTGACCATGCTCTTCGATTGCTCAGATTCTAGAAGTCGAGGGTAGATCCTCCTCGCTGCACCCAAGGCGCAGGAGCGTACACAGCATAGGCCACTGGGTCAGATCGCGCGTCTCACCACAGGCGCTTCAGCTTTCCCGGTTGGCGCACTTCCACGTGCCCGCATCAGCCACGTTGGCGACTGTAAGTAAAGCGCGGACTTGTTGCGGTTCCCGCGCGGGGCATGGATGCCTCGCCACCTGGTCCCCCCTCCCTGGGAGAGGGCTGAGATGGCCGGGGTGAGGGAACCCCCCCAGGGGCAGCCGTATCCTCATCCTCCGGAGCGATACGGGTGTCGTGCAGCGTTAGGGCTCCTGGAGCCTCGATGAAAACCTCTGGGGTACGGAGGACTTTCCCGGCATCGCTAGAGGGCGACCCCAAAGCAGGAAGTCTCCCGGGTCACCGGGAAGGAATCTTTCCTGGACCTACTTCCGCCGCCACTGCTCAACTCAAGAGGAGACACCGGCGGCCATAGCGAATCCCCACTTCCCAGTGGAAATCCCAGCATTGGGCTAAGTCTCTGATCGGCCGATGACTCAGAAGTGGCGCGGATGCTGCTGATTGGCTCCTGTACCCGCAACAGGCGGGCACGCCACCAAGACAACATCCACTGGAGGAGATCCCATGGCTACCTTGAGTGAAGAGCTCAACGCACGCGTTCAGCAGTACGATCATTGGGCGACACGCCGCCGCTACGGCCCCGAGGGGGCAAACAACCGCCGTCTCTGGGTGCTGGCCTGCATGGACGAGCGGCTTCCCGTCGATGAGGCCCTGGGGATCCGAGTGGATACCCCCGCGGGGGGCGGAGACGCCCACTGCTTCCGAAATGCCGGCGGCATCATTACGGATGACGCCGTTCGCTCCGCCATGCTCACCTGCAACTTCTTCGGCACCAAGGAGATTTTGATCGTGCAGCACACCCAGTGCGGCATGCTCTCGGCCAACGCCGCGGACCTGGAGAAGGCCCTGCGGGAGCGGGGCGTCGACATCGACGGGCTGACCCTCGACCCCACCCTGCCGGAGCTCAAGCTCGCAGCCGGGGGCTTCGCCAAGTGGATCGGGATGATGGACGACGTGGATCAGAGCTGCATGCGCACCGTGGACGCCTTCAAGAATCATCCTCTTATCCCGAAGGACGTCACGGTGAGCGGCTGGGTCTGGGAGGTGGAGACTCGCAGGCTGCGGGCGCCGACCCAGGACGCCGACAAGCGTGCCCGCACCGACGTGACCTCGGCGCAGTTCGGGGTGACCAGCCCTCAGCCACCGCGCTGGAGCTGATCGCCCGGCACGCCCAGGC
>JBGSUY010000258.1:0-8736 GCA_041753195.1 Chromatiaceae bacterium | reverse complement strand
GCCTGGTATATCGCCGATATGGCCCGCACCGCCGGGGTAGAGGTGAGCCGCATCGCCCACGGGGTGCCGGTAGGGGGCGAGCTGGAGCTGGTGGATGGCACCACGCTCTCCCACTCCCTGATGGGTCGCCAGCGCCTCAAGTAAGGGGCGGGTGGCGGCAAGTCGCGAAAAACTGAACATAAAATCGGCGGTTACACGTCAACAGGGGGCGAATGAGCAGGATTGCACATTCGCCCCCTTGATATTTGGATCGCTGTCCCCATCTAGGTTGGGCATATGTTCAACCCGATGTTTCTGAGGATTGGTCCATGACCCAAAGTGTTCATGCCGAAACCCACGGCTTTCAGACTGAAGTCAAACAACTGCTGAGCCTGATGGCTCACAGCCTCTACTCCAACAAAGAAGTATTCCTGCGCGAGCTGATCTCCAACGCCTCGGACGCGGCGGAGAAGCTGCGCTTCGAATCCCTGTCGGACGACGGGCTCTACGAGGGGGACGGAAACCTGCGCATCCGCATCATGGTCGACAAGGACGCCGGGACCCTGACGGTCTCGGACAACGGGATCGGCATGAGCCGCCAGGAGGTGGTCGACACCATCGGCAGTATCGCCAGCTCTGGCACCCGCCGCTTCTTCGAGCACCTGACGGGCGACCAGGCCAAGGACACCCAGCTGATCGGGCAGTTCGGCGTCGGCTTCTATTCCGCCTTCATCGTTGCCGACAAGGTGACCCTGGTCTCGCGCCGGGCTGGCCTGGGGGCCGAGCACGGGGTGCGCTGGGAGTCCGACGGGCGCGGCAGCTATATCCTGGAGACCGTCGAGAAGGCGGGCCGCGGGACCGACGTGATCCTGCATCTGAAGGAGGAGGAGAAGGAATTCCTGGACAGTTGGCGCCTGCGCTCCATCATCGGCAAGTTCTCTGACCACATCGCGCTGCCGGTGGAGATGCAGAAGGAGCACTACGGGGACGAGAAGGACAAGCCGGCGGAACCGGAGTGGGAGCAGGTGAACCGCGGTACGGCGCTGTGGATGCGCAACAAGTCGGAGATCAAGGACGAGGAATATCAGGAGTTCTACAAGCACATCTCCCACGACTTCGAGGAGCCGCTCGCCTATGTGCATAACCGGGTCGAGGGCACCAACGAGTACACCACCCTGCTGTTTGTGCCCAAGCGCGCCCCCTGGGACCTGTGGGACCGGGAGCAGAAGCACGGGGTCAAGCTCTACGTGCGCCGGGTCTTCATCATGGACGAGGCGGACAAGCTCTTGCCCCATTACCTGCGCTTCGTCAAGGGTGTGGTGGATTCCGACGACCTGCCGTTGAACGTCTCCCGGGAGCTCCTCCAGCACAACCGCAAGATCGACACCATCCGCCAGGCCAACATCAAGCGGGTCCTGGGGCTCCTGGAGACCCTGGCCAAGGAGGAGCCGGAGAAGTATCAGACCTTCTGGGAGGAGTTCGGCCGGGTGCTGAAGGAGGGGCCCGGGGAGGATTTCGCCAACCGGGAGCGCATCGGATCCCTGCTGCGCTTCGCCTCCACGCATGGCGAGGGCGAGGCCCAGACCGAGTCCCTGGACGGCTATATCGAGCGTATGAAGGAGGGTCAGGACAAGATCTACTACATCACCGCGGAGAGTCCCGCCGCCGCCCGCCACAGCCCTCACCTCGAGGTTTTCCGCAAGAAGGGGGTTGAGGTCCTGCTCCTTTCAGATCGGGTGGATGAGTGGTTGGTGAGCCATCTGCACGAGTACAAGGGCAAGCACCTGCAGTCGGTCACCAAGGGCGAGCTGGACCTCGGCGGCCTTGCCGATAAGGAGGAGAAGGAAAAGACCGAGAAGGCCGCCAAAGAGCACGGGGACCTGCTCAAGCGGCTCAAAGAGGTCCTCGCCGAGCGGGTCCAGGAGGTGCGCGCCTCCACCCGCCTGGTGGACTCCCCCGCCTGCATCGTGGTGGGCGAGCACGACATCAGTGCCAACCTGGCCCGGGTCCTGAAGGCCGTGGGCCAGGATGCACCCGCCCAGAAGCCGATCCTGGAGCTCAACCTGGATCACCCCCTGGTGCGGCGCCTGGAGAGCGAGAAGGACGATACCCGATTCAAGGACCTGGGACTTATTCTTCTGGACCAGGCCCAGCTTTCGGAGGGCGGCCCGCTCGACGACCCGGCGGCCTTCGTGGCGCGGCTCAATGCCCTGATGATGACCATGCTACTGTCGGGGCGGTGAAGAAGTAGCGAGGACCGAGGGTAGAGGGCGGAGGGCGGAGGGCGGAGGGCGGAAGGCAGAGGGCAGAGGGCAGAGGGCCAGGGAGGATCCCTCGCTACTCGCCACTTGTTCCGGATAAAAAGGCTCGATCCCCCCATGGATTCGGTGGAATGGCCCTATGGTGGGCTCTTGTGTCACACTGCACAGTCTTTCCATACGACCGAAGAGGTAGTGCCATGCGCGTGATTCTGCTCGGCGGCCCTGGGGCCGGCAAAGGTACCCAGGCGGGCTTCATCAAGGAGGCCTTCGGGATCCCCCAGATCTCCACGGGCGACATGCTGCGGGCCCACGTGAAGGCCGGCAGCGAGTTGGGAAAGGCGGCCAAGAAGATCATGGACGAGGGCGGCCTAGTGTCCGACGCCATCATCATGGGCATGGTCAAGGAGCGCATCACTGAGGACGACTGCAAGAACGGCTTCCTGTTCGACGGCTTCCCCCGCACCCTGGCCCAGGCGAATGCCCTGAAGGACGCCAAGGTCTTCGTCGACGCTGTGGTGGAGATCGACGTGCCGGACGAGGAGATTATCCGGCGGATGTCCGGTCGTCGGGTCCACCTGGCCTCGGGGCGCACCTATCACGTGGTCTTCAATCCGCCCAAGGTGGAGGGGGTGGACGATGCGACCGGCGAGCCCCTGATCCAGCGGGACGACGACAAGGAGGAGACGGTGAAGGCCCGCCTCAAGGTCTACCACGACCAGACCGAGCCCCTGATCGCCTACTACTCGGCCTGGACAGAGCGGGGCGGGGAGGGGGCCCCCAAATACATCAAGATTCACGGGATCGGCTCCGTGGACGAGATCCGGGATCAGATCATCGGCCAGCTCAAGGCCGTCTGAGCCGCCGGCAACGGGCCTATAAGAAACCGGGCGAATGCCCGGTTTTTTGTTTCCGCTCAAGGATTCGGCTCGGCAAGAGTGGGGTCGCCTGCGGCCCGGAGGCGAATCTGTTAGTATCCCGGCCCATCTGTTTCAGCCTTTTTTGGGAAACCCCCATGGCCGTTGTAGAGCTCGACAAGACCAGCTTCGAGGAGACGATCAAGAATAATGACTTCGTGATCGTGGACTTCTGGGCACCCTGGTGCGGACCCTGTCGCTCCTTCGCGCCGGTCTACGACAAGGTGTCCGCCGACTTTGACGATATCGTCTTCGCCAAGGTCAATACCGAGGTGGAGCAGGAGATCGCGGCCCATTTCCAGATTCGCTCCATTCCCACCCTGATGATCTTTCGCGAGCAGGCAATCATCTTCTCCCAGCCCGGTGCCCTGCCTGAAAGCCACTTCCGGGACCTGCTTGGTAAGGCCAAGGACCTGGACATGGCCGAGGTGAAACGTCAGATCGCTGAGCAACAGACCCGCACGGCCTGAGGCCGCAGTCGGGCAACCGGGGGCAGGTCGTGCAAGTTACCCGATGCCCCCTTGCGACTGCCGCCTTCTGGTCAGGGCGCCCGACGGTGGGCGCCCTGATGGTCCTCTGTGAAGAGAATTACGTCCTCTTGAGTCGCTTGGTGCCGGGCCTGCCCAGCCGGCGAGGCGTGCTCGTGTCCCACGTCACGGGGGGGGTGGACCTGCGTCTGACGATTGAGGTGCAGTCGCCCTACACGACCCTGATGCAGCTGACCCATGTTTTCGTCGGCGGGGAGATCGGCCGCTCGGGGTTTGGGTCCGACCCGGACGTGGGACTGCGCGTCTACCACGACGCCCGTCAGGTCGAAGTGCTGGATTTGCGACAGACCGCTTTGCCCGTGCACGCCGGGTACCGCTCGCCCGCCCTCGTTTCAAAGTGGCGTGCCAACCTCTTTCTGGCCAAATGGCTCACCTTCTGCCTCCAGCAGGGACATCGGTTCGGCGGCGCTTGTGCCGCACCGGCACCCCGCGCCGAGGACGACGACCGCGTCTACTCCTGGGGTTGAGGGCCCGGAGATCCGGGACCCTCGGTCAACCCGTTCGTTTCCCATTCGTCGGGCTGGGTCGCGCTCGTCACGGGATCGCAGCACCCCGAAGCCCCGCGGAACCCCCCTAGACAAAAAGTGACTCGAACGCTTGACGAACGGGCGCCTCGCCCGTATTGAAATGTGGGAATTGTTGACTACTTTACTCAGAGTCCCTAGGGCCCCATGCTGTTGACCGGGGCCAGTCCATTGAACCTGGCAGGCAACCTACCATGAGACTATCGACTAAAGGCAGATACGCGGTCACCGCCATGCTGGACCTGGCCCTGCACTCCGGCAGCGGCCCCGTGACACTGGCGGATATCTCGGTCAACCAAGGCATTTCCCTCTCCTACCTGGAACAACTTTTCGCGGCCCTGCGTAACAAGCAGCTAGTGCGCGGGGTGCGGGGTCCCGGCGGCGGCTACTACTTGGGCCGTCCGTCCGCCGAGATCTCCATCGCCGACATCATCTGTGCCGTCGACGAGTGGGTGGAGTTCACCCGGTGCGGCGGGCGGGAAAACTGTCGCGACGGGCAGCGCTGCCTCACCCACCACCTATGGGACCAACTGAGCGATGAGATCTTTCGCTTCTTGAGCGGGATCACCTTGGAGGACCTGGTCGAGCGGGGACGGTCGGAGAAGCCTCGGGTGCGGCCCGACCTGATCGCGACCGAGCGCAGACGCCGCGCCGCTTGAGTGGTGTGGCTCCGGTCGCCCCAGAAGTCATCCGCCGCCCGGGCACCTCGTGGCCCCCCTAGACCGGCGTGCCGGCCGCCCCGTCCGTCTTACCGGTCGCTGCGTTCGCGCCGGTTCCGGTGATATCCTGTCGCGTCCGGTCCCGTCGAGGCTGTTCCAGGCCTCGGGCCCCACACCACCGAACGACAGGAGGAGCCGATCACGATGGCGGAACAGCCGGACGGATTGGTCACGATCCAAGACTACATCCGCTGGGGGGCAAGCCGGTTCAATCAGGCCGGGCTCTTCTTCGGGCACGGCACGGATAACGCCTTGGACGAGGCGGCGCAACTGGTCCTGCACAGCCTCCATCTGGACCCCGGCCTGCCCGGCAGCTTTCGGGACTGTCGCCTCACCCCGGGTGAGCGGGTGGCGATCTCGGATCTGATCGAGCGGCGGGTCACCGAGCGGGTGCCGGCCGCCTATCTCACCGGCCGCGCCTGGTTCGCGGGTCTGGAGTTCCTGGTGAACGACCAGGTCCTGGTCCCGCGATCCCCCATGGCGGAGCTGATCGAGGCCGGTTTCGACCCCTGGATCGATGGAGAACGGGTGGGTCGCGTCCTTGACCTCTGCACCGGCGGCGGGTGCATCGGGATCGCGGCCGCCGTCTACCTGCCGGATGCCGACGTGGATCTGGTGGACCTCTCCCCGTCGGCCCTGGAAGTGGCACGCCGCAACGTCGAGCGCCACGGCGTCGGGGACCGGGTGCGGGTCCTGGAATCGGACCTCTTCGAAGGACTGAGCGGCAACCGTTATGACCTGATCCTGTCCAACCCGCCCTACGTCTCGGAGCAAGAGTACCTGGCGCTGCCGGCGGAATATCGACGGGAGCCAGAGCTGGGGCTGCTCGGGGGTGAGGACGGGCTCGACGTGGTGGTGCGCATCCTGCGGGATGCGGGGCGCCACCTCACCGACGAGGGGATCCTGATCCTGGAGGTCGGTAGCTCGGCGGCGGAGCTTGAGCGACGGATCCCTGGGGTGCCCTGGACCTGGCTGGAGTTCGAGCGGGGTGGGGAAGGGGTCCTGCTGTTGACCCGAGAGCAGATCGATCTGCACCAAGTGCAATTCGAGGAGGCATGAGTCCATGGGCCTGAGACGGGCGCGGAGCGTCGACGAGTATGTGGAATGGGTGAGTCAGGCGGTGTTCGAGGTGGGGGACCTGCGCAATTGCCTGGAGTATGAGGTCGAGGACATGGCGAAGTTTCCGGCCTTCCTCGACCCACTGGAGGACGGGATCAAGGGCGTCCATGAGGCCATGAAATCCGGAACTTACAGCTTCGGACGAGAGGATTTGCCCTTCATGGACCTGGCCGGGCGCTACGCGGAGGAGATCCCGTTCCATGCCCTGCTCAAGCAAATCAACGAGACCCACCGGCGTGGTCTCGACGTGGAGGGCGAAGATGTCTGATCTCCAGACCTTTTGGCCGAGGCCCTGAACCATGGACCAGGGTATCTCGTTCGATCTCGAGCTGATCCGGCGCTACGACCAGAGTGGGCCGCGCTACACGTCCTATCCGACGGCGGTGGAATTCACCGAATCCTTCGACCGGGCCGCCTACCGGAGCGCCTGCGAGCGCAGCAACGCGAGCAGACGCCCCCTGTCGCTCTACTTCCATATCCCCTTCTGCGACACGGTCTGCTTCTATTGCGCCTGCAACAAGATCGCTACCAAGGACAGGACCCTGGCGCCACCCTATCTGGAGCGACTGTACCGAGAGATCGAGCTGCAGGCGGCCCTGTTCGACCGCGACCGCCAGGTGGAGCAGCTCCACTGGGGGGGTGGCACCCCGACCTTCCTCAGCCACGGCCAGATGGCGGGGCTCATGGAGCAGACCCGGGGCCATTTCAGCCTGGCGGATGACAACGTCGGCGAGTATTCCATCGAGATCGACCCCCGGGAGGCGGATGGGGCCACGGTCGCGCTGCTGCGGCGGCTCGGCTTCAACCGCATGAGCCTGGGGGTCCAGGATTTCGAGCCCCGGGTCCAGACGGCGGTCAACCGCATCCAGAGCGAGGCGGAGACCCTGGAGGTGCTGGAGGCGGCCCGCGCCGAGGGTTTCAGGTCCATCAGCGTGGACCTGATCTACGGTCTGCCCTTCCAGACGGTGGAGAGCTTCCTGCGCACCCTGGGGCGGGTGGTGGCCTTCGCCCCGGACCGCCTCTCGGTCTTCAACTACGCCCACCTGCCGGAGCGTTTCAAGCCCCAGCGGCGCATCAACGCCGCCGAGCTGCCGGCCCCCGAGGTGAAGCTCGACATCCTCCAGGCCACCATCGCGCACCTCACCGAGTCGGGCTATGTCTACATCGGCATGGATCACTTCGCCCGTCCGGACGACGAGCTGGCCCTGGCCCAGCAGGCGCGGACCCTCTACCGGAATTTTCAGGGCTATTCCACCCATGCCGACTGCGATCTGATCGGACTGGGGGTCACCTCCATCGGCAAGGTGGACAACACTTACGGCCAGAACCGCCGGGGCCTGGAGGAGTACTACGCGGACATCGATGCCGGACGGCTCGCCGTCTTCCGGGGTATCGAGCTCAATCGGGACGACCTCATCCGGCGCGATGTGATCACCCGGCTCATCTGCCACTTCGAGCTGCCGATTCCGGCCGTGGAGTCGGCTTGGGGGATCGCTTTCCTGGACCATTTCGCCGACTCCCTGGCCCGGCTGGTCCCGATGGTCGACGACGGTCTGCTGACGGTGGACGGCACGGCGATCCGGGTGCTCCCCCGGGGCAGGCTCCTGATCCGCAACATCTGCATGGCCTTCGACGCCTATCTGGCCGCCAAGACGGGCCCCATCGGGTTCTCCAAGGTCATTTAGGGTGGCGGCGTCGCGGCACCGGGCGCTGAAGCACCCGATCCTGTTGGGGGCAGCCGTGCCGTATCGCCGATTCGTCCGCCGCGCCTCCGCCGACCAGGTGCGATGACGGTCGCCGCACTCCCGGATCACATCCCCGGCCGATTCCGCGTCATGGTGGCGGAGCGAGGAGAGTGCGCTTGCGTCGTCGATGACTCCGGGGTCCTGACCTTTCGGGAGCTGGACCGGCGATCCGACGCCCTGGCCGAGGGACTGGTGGCGCGCGGTCTCAGGCCAGGAGACCGCCTCGGGCTCCTGTGCCCCAACGGCGGAGACTTCGTGGTCGCCTATCTCGGCGCCCTGAAGGCGGGCGCGACCCTGGTCCCCCTGAACCTGCTGCTCCACCCACGGGAGATGGGTTTCATCCTCGCGGACAGCGGGGCCCGTGGACTCATCCATCATCAAATGTTCGACACCGCCGCCGCGCAGGCCCTGGAGGGACTGGATTCTGCGCTTCGGGTGCGCATCGGGGCAGTTGAGCATGGTGACCCCGGGGGCGCAGTCCCCCTGGCAGAGCTCATCCGAGAGCCACACGCGACCCCGCCGCCCCTGGCGTTGGATCCTCGGGAGGCGGTTGCCGCGATCCTCTACACCTCGGGCACTACAGGCCGACCCAAAGGGGCCATGTTGACCCACCATAACCTGGTGTCCAACTGCGCCAGCGTCGTTGAGGCCTTACGTATCACCCGGGATGACCGCCTACTCGTGGTCCTTCCGATGTTCCATGCCTTCGCCGCTACCGTGGGGATGCTGACCCCGCTGCTGCACGGCTGCGCCCTGGTCCCGGTTCCGCGCTTCGACCCCAAGCAGGTCAGCCAGGCCATCGCCGACCATGGGGCCACCCTGTTTCTGGGGGTCCCCAGCATGTACGCGGTCCTGCTGCGGTTGGATGACAGGTTGGTCGCCCAGTGGGCCAGCGTCCGGCTGTGCGTGAGCGGCGGGGCCGCCCTG
>JBGSUY010000257.1:0-1503 GCA_041753195.1 Chromatiaceae bacterium | reverse complement strand
GCGGTTGCCGGCCAAGCGGCGGGTGCGCGTTGCGCCGGGTCCATTGCCTGGGGTGCTCAAGCCGTGGCAACGACGTCTGCCGGATGCACCGGGTAGCCCCAGTAGTTCGGCGTTGAGGGGCCGTTCGCGAGTACGTGTCGAGCGTCTGATGATGGCCAACTCCGGGCGCTCCAAGAACCCCCGCCGAGCGGCCGCCAACTGGGCCTGACCTGCCGCTCGGACGGGTCTGGGAATCGGCGCGAATGCGCCGAAAGCGCGCAGCCGAACATGGCCGAAGCTTCTGTCTCCTCACCAACCACAGAGGAGACAGACAATGAATGCACTTGCAACCCCGGGCGTAGCCCCGCGCATCCCCTGGAACAGGGGCAAACTGATCAGGCGGAAACCGCCCCTCAAGCTCCAGCAGATCTGGACCCTGCGCACCCGCTTGCAGTTGGCCGGAGAGACACGCCAGCTGACCCCGATTCTGCGAGCGTTGAGCAGCGCACCACGACCTCCGCGTCGTGCGCGGTCCACGGGGTTAGGGACCTCGCCTGGCGAGGTTCCGCCGGGTCATGTTGCAGACCGCCTCAACATCCCGGCCGATAGGGCAGATCCAGCGTGCAGGGATGCTCGCCCGGCGGGCTCATCCGGGGGCGGGGTCCATGGGCCCTGGGGCGTCGCCCAAGAGTCGGAAGCGTGCCATGCCCCTGCTCTCCGCCTCGAAGCTGTTAACTGTGAAGCTGACCTCGTTCCGCCCACCGGAGTGGCCTACCTCCCCATGGGGCATCTGCTGCAGAGCGGTGGCGTTCTCGAAGAGCTCATCGTCCCGCGTCTAGTACTCATACACCCGCGAAGTCTGGCTCGCGAGGTATTGGACTGCCCCGCCCCACCGTCACGGCAAGGGCCCGATGCGCGAGATCAACGATCGCCGACCTTGGAGCGCCGCAACGAAGGCATCGAGACCGAGCCCACCGACCGCCAGTGCCGCGAGGTGCGCCATCCAGCCGGTCTCCGCGACAAGGACGATGCACACGGCCAAGGCCACGAAGAGGATCCCGATCCCGGCGGTGATGAATCGATTCTCCATGCCTCAATCGGCAGCAACATCAAGCGTCGATGATGCGGCCATTAAAACCCGAGCCGCTGTGAGTGCGCACATGCGATGCCGGGCAGGAACGGGTCCGCGGTCAAGTACGCTCTTCGGCCAAGAGAAAAGGGGCTCAGTAATTGACCCTGAAACCTTTTCGCATTTTCGCTCAGGGGACCCGACCCAAGGCGCGGCGCCGCATCGTCAGAAACAACGCTCTCCCATTGAACTGGCCCGTCGGATTCGCAGGGCTTTGCCGGGCTGCACCGCCCGCCCCGCGACGGGGCCTAACGTGATCCGGCGGCCCAGTCGTCAAGCACGGCATCGAGCTAGTTGTTCTTGGCGCCTTGATCGATCCAGGCCTTCACCTTGTCGACCTCACCCTGCGTAGGTTTCTCACCCTCGTCATGAGGCATGGCTAACGCGGGGTCCGC
>JBGSUY010000256.1:0-9552 GCA_041753195.1 Chromatiaceae bacterium | reverse complement strand
GCCGCTGCGCGGCGGCGCGGGCTACGCCATCCCCTGCGCGAATGGCTTGACGGCGTGTCGGATGCGCTCTGCATGTTGCCTCCGCCGGCTTCGGAGCTATCGCCCCTTCGCCACTGCGGCAACACGCTCGCGCCTACGCCTACCGGGGACTACGCGCCTCGTGCTTCGCACTTCCATGGCGCGCAGCGGTTGCCGGCTCTTCTGCCTGGGGATCTAAAGGGGTTCGGTCGACTTTCGACGAGGTTTCTGTGTCCCGAACCAGCCTCACCGCCGCTGCGTTCTTAGTCCTACTTAACGGCCTCATCTGGCTGCCGGCGCTCCAGACGCCGTTTTGGGGGGACGACTATCTCTTCCTGCAGGGCGCACATATGGCAAACCTGTCAGGGGAGTCTTGGCTGGCCCCGTTTTGGCCGGAAGGCCAGGTTAAGTTTTGGCGACCCCTGTCCCAAGAGAGTTACTGGCGCGTCCTGTACTTGGCCGTCGCTGCCGATGCCCGGATGGCGCACCTGCTGAACCTGGGTCTCTTGGTCCTCGCTTCGTGCGCCGTGGGGCTGCTTGGGGCGACGATTGCGCGGACCTGTGAGTGGAACGACCCCGTCTGGACCGGCGTCCTGGGGGGCCTACTCTACGGCTCCCTGGCCCTCCACCTGCTGCCCGTCCACTGGGTCAGCGCAGCCAACAGCTCGATCCTCTCGCTCCTTACCGCCCTGGCCCTCGCCGCCTGGATTGCTGCTCCCCAGTCGGGTCGAGGAGTGGCTCGTCCCCTTCTCCTGGGTGCCATGCTGGTGTTCTTGACCGCCGCCTTGCTGAGTAAGGAGTCGGCAGTGATGACGCCGCTGCTGATGCTGGCCCTGAGTCTGTTCGTTGCGCCTCGCGGACGACCGGGACGGACCGAGGTGGCGTTCTGGATCGCGTGTTGGGCCATCATCGCTGTTTGGCTCGCAGCGCGGTCGGCTCTGATCGGCGCCGCGGATGCCGAATACAAGTTGACGCTCGGTGCCAACCTGATTCGAAATCTGACGTCGCTTCTCGGATGGCTACTGAACGTACCGCGGGAGTCCTTGCGTCTGATATTGTCCGATCAGCCACTCCTCGGGGCCACCTGGGCCCTCGCCGCTGCGGTGCCCATCTTGGGGGCCTGGGCGATTGCCGCCCGGTCCTTGCGGCTCGAATTGCGGGGTCGTCAACTGCTCGCCGCCGTTACCTTCGTCCTCATTGCTTATGGTCCGTACTTCCCTTTGGCCTGGAACAGCTACGCCTACTATGCAGCCGTCGCTGCAATGCTGCCGGCGATCCTATTGGCGAGTGGGCTTTCAGGTTCCAGTTCCATCATGGCGGGAGTCGCCTTGGCCGGCCTGTCATCGCTGATCGCTGTTCAGGGTACGCGCTGGCTGGACCACCCTGGCCTGATTGGGCGGGCCTATTGGGCCGAGTCCACGTTTTCCGCACTGGAGAAGGAGCAGATCAAGGGACCCCTCACGGTCCGGCCCGCCGATCCGCAACGTTTTTATGCCATGGGTGCTGCCGGCCTGGCCTGGCGACTAGGGATCGACCCAAGCGCAGTGATTGTCGTTGAGACCTGTCCAGAGGGGGTGGGCCGCTGCCTCAGCATCGACGCGGATGGCCGTTGGTCCTGGGGGTTTCCTCCGTACGGTCGGTCGCCCGACCAGGACAATGCCCAGTGAAGCACCATTTTTGTTAGACGGAATTAGGATGGTCGGTTCCTCCAACTCGCTCAGTCTTGTGGTCCCGATGTACAACGAGGGCGACGTGCTCGACGCCTTTCTCGCTAGGATCCAGCCGATTCTTGAGGCGACCGCGGACGACTTCGAGATCGTCTGCGTCAATGACGGTAGCACGGATGACACGCTCGATCGTCTCCGCGGCCATGCCTTAACCGACTCACGGGTCAAGGTAGTCTCGTTGACCCGGAATTTCGGTAAGGAGGCGGCGCTAACGGCTGGGCTTGATTATGCCGGTGGCGATGCGGTCATACCCATGGACGCAGACCTTCAGGACCCACCAGAGCTTATCCCCGCCATGGTGGAGAAATGGCGCGAGGGCTTTGACATGGTGATCGCCGTCCGCGAGGAGCGCCCCGCTGATGGTTTGATGAAGAGCGCGAGTGCCAGAGGTTTCTATTGGCTGGCCAGCAAGCTCAGCGAGACCCCGATTCCAGCCGACGCCGGAGATTTCCGGCTCCTGGACCGAGGCGTTGTCCTCGCGCTGCGAAAGTTGCCCGAGCGAACCCGCTTCATGAAGGGGCTCTTCGGCTGGCTGGGCTTCAAGCAGGCGAAGATCTACTACAAGCGCCCGGAGCGCGTTGGGGGCGAAACAAAATGGCGGTATTGGGGGCTATGGAACCTGGCTCTTGACGGAATCTTTTCGTTCAGCACCCTGCCGTTACGTATGTGGTCCTATGTGGGCGCACTGCTCGCCTTAGCCTCCCTAACTTATGGTGTCATAATCATCATTCGCACGTGGCTATTCGGCGTGGACGTTCCTGGGTATGCCTCTCTCGCGACCATGATCCTCTTTTTTTCCGGCATCAATATGATCGGTTTGGGCATTATGGGTGAGTACCTTGGGCGCGTGTTCATTGAGACCAAGGCCCGCCCAATTTATCTCGTCAAGGAGTTGGTTGGATTGAAAAGCAGGAACTAAGCGGCCACCATGGGCGATCGGATACGGACGCTGAGGCAGGGGGCTCGCTTTGGTTGGGTCGGCGGGCTCGCTACCTTTACTCACGTATTAATCTTTGATTTCCTGGTTCGCTATGGAGAGCTGCCTGCGCTCTTGGCGAACCTTATCGCCTTCATGGTGGCCTTTCTGTTGAGCTTTTCGGGTCACTACTTCTGGAGCTTTCGGGAGCAGCGCGGCAGCGATGCACCGGGCCCTTGGCGCAGCCTTTACCGCTATCTCGCGGTGGCACTGGCTGGACTGCTGCTAAATTCACTTTTTGTCTTCTTGGCGGTCAATGCGTTAGGTTATCCGCATACGGTAGCTATCGTGTTCATGGTGCTGGTCGTGCCCGGGTTCTTGTTCGTGCTGAGCAAGTTTTGGGCTTTTGCCCGCCTCCCCGTATCGGGGGAGGTGCCATGACGTAAGTGAACGCATACAGGATGCTAGAATGCCTTCGCCCTATTCACGGTCGGGCCGACGAGTGGCTGACGAACTCGGAGCCGTGAAGTAACTGCGTTTGCCTCTTTAATCCGAGGTAACTTCCTTGTAGATGGAGTATGTGATCGCCAGCCAGTTTATGTAGCGGGTTTGGGCGTCTGGGGGAGAAATACCTTGATCCACGGGCCTATCCTCACATGTAAGGGCAGTTAAAGGCTCGCAATTTCGTTCATCCTGTTTGGCGCCCTCCGGGCAGGGCTAGGATGTAGAGGGTTAGAAGCCTCCGCCGGTGCGAAAACCCCCGCCGCCGCCGAATCCGCCCCCGCCGCCTCGACGGCCCCCCGTGCGGCCGACGCGGCCAACGATGTCGCCGAGCCCGCCCAGATCACCCACACCGCCACCCCATACGGTCCCTCGGCCGAAGCCGCCGGAGCCGAAGGTGGGATCGGAGCGCTGGGGCCGGTAGCGCTGCTGCTCCTGAAGGATGCGCCAAAGGTTCTGGCGATCCAACATGCCGTTGAGGAACTGCCCGAGCAGCATGGCGATCATCGCCTCGTCGCCGAAGGTCGAGCCGGACCGGTCGTAACGGCTGCGCTTGAAGTCCGCCCTCAAGGTCTCGAGCTCGGCGAGTCGCTTCTGATGCTGCTGGATCATGTCCTTGAGCCCCTGGATGCTGGACTCGACCTGGCGGCGCTCATCCTCCCGCTGGAGCATCCGGCTGACGATCAGGTCATCCTCCGGGAAGGGGGTATTCAGCGCCTCCCGGCGCAGCTCCATCAGGTCGTCCCGGCGAAGCTCGGCAGCCAGATACTCGATGGCCTTCTTGGTGTATTCGTCCTCTCCGGCGGCGAACAGGGCCTTACGCACCGTCAGGGTCTGGTGGTCTGACTCCGCCTGGGCGATGCGGGCATCGATGGCGTCGATCTTGGCCTGCTCGGCGGCGACGGTCTCTTCCAGCGCGGGGATACCGTCGGCCTTCCGGGCCGCCTCGTCCAGGGCCTTGAGGGCGGCGAACTCGGCCTCCGCCGCGGACTTGAGACCAGCCGCGTGCTCGCGTAGCCGCTGGGGGATCTCATTCAGCCGACTGTAGTTGGCCCGGGCGTCCACGAAGCCGGTTAGCCTGGCGACCCAGCCGTCCAGCACGCGAATCAGACCTCCCGACTTGTAGGTCGGCAACCCGAAGTTACGGTCCCAGAGGTACATGAAGAGCGGATCGGCTCGGTAGGCCGCCCCCTTCTGTTCCCGCTCCTCCTCGCTGCGGGTGGCCTTCTCGTCGGCGTGCCGGGCGACTCGCTCGGCCTCCTGGGCCCGCCCTCGCTGGGCCTGGTAGCCGGGGTCCGCGTCGAGCCGTGCCTGAGTCTTCGCCTCCGCGGCGTCCACCGCCTCGGCGGCGTTGTTCACCTGTTGGGCCTGGTCCCTGCGCTCCGCCTCCAGGGCCTGGAGCGCGGCGTCCGCCGCCTCGATGTGGTGGTCCAGGTCCTGAAGCGCCCCCTGGCGCTGGACCAGCAGCGCCAGCACCTGTTGCTCCGCCCGGTCGAGCTGGCGGACCGTTTCGGAGTCCGCGATCACTCCAAGTCGGACCCGGGCCAGGTCCTTGTAATCCTGGGTCTGGGCTTGGCGCAGGGCGCCGAGCTTGTCGTTGACCGCCCCGATCTGGGATTCCAGCGAGGTGATGGCGCCGCGCGCCTTGGTGACCGCCTGGTCGATGTCCGCCAGGGTCTCGCGTCCGGAAACCATCAATGTCTCCTTAAGAACGGCCGAGTGGCGAGGGCCAAGGGCCTAGTAACGACAATTGCCCGGCTCACCACTTGGTGATGGCGCCGCCCGTGGTGGGCATCTCGTAGCGGGGCTCGAGTTCTCCCCGCGGCTTATGGCCGAAGCGGTCACGCTCGATGATGCCGTCGTCCTGCTTGTCCTCGGCGACCGCGCGGAAGGTCCGCTCGTCTACCCGCAGACCCCATTGCTTGACCTGCTCCGTGGAACGGGTCTCCTCGTTCTCGATCGGCACGGTCAGCACCCGACCCGAGGGGTCCACGGCCTCCACGACGATGTAGTAGTTACGTGCCCCGGTGTTCATGTTGGGGATGCGCCAAACCCCGGTGTTTTCACCCGGTCGATTGACGATGCGGATGGTGTATTCCTGCTCCAGGGTGGTGCGCAGGTCCTCGAGGCGCTGGATTGAGTCCCGGGCGGCCTCCCTGTCCTCGCTTCGCAGGGCGGTCTGCCCCAGGCTGAAATAGCGCTCCGCCGTCTCTCGTGCCTGATCGGTCTTGGCCAGGGTGACGACTTCCGTGTGGATCCGCGCCAGGTCTTCGGGTAGGGCCGCATTGGGGGCGACCACGGTGACATAGTTGATGCCTCCGGCCAGCACACCGGCGCCCGCGAGACCCGCCACCCACTTTCCCCAGGAGCCGCGACGGATGTAGATCCGTGCGAGCTTGGTCGAGAATGAATCGGGCGGCGGTTTGTAGGTGAAGCGCTCCTCCTTGAGCGCCGCCACCCCCTGCTCGATCACATGATCCGGTACCTCGATCCCCTGGGCCGAGTAGATTCTTCGGAGTCGCTCCTTGAGATCCTCCTCCCGTCCGACCTCGTCCAGCTCCTTTTTGACGATGCGCTCTCTCCGGCGCAGCGTATCCACCACGTCCATGGCCAACATGATGTCATCCAGCGGCGGCTTGGATGCACCGGGCCCAGCGGCCCCGGGCGGGATAGCTGCCGGCAAGGGCCCCGTTGCGGCGGCTGGGGGCAGGGCGGTTGCCATGCTCAACCCTCGGCTTCGAGCACCAGCCCCTTGCCCTCCTCGGCGAGCCGCGCCAACTTGCGCTTGCCTTCCTCTACCGCATCGCGGATCTCGTTGGCGTTCTGGGTGCTCTGCTTGCGCATCTCTTCGATGATCTCGTGGGACTTGGTCTGCCAGCTCACCACCGAGTCCACCAGACGCTTGACGGAATCCGCCCGCACCGTCGGCCCATAGCCGGCCTTAACCGCCGCCTCCTGGACCTTGCCGCCGATGTCGGCCAGCACCTCCAGGGATTGGCTCACCCCCTCCTTCATGGCCTCTACGGTCTTGGTGCCCTCGTGGAGTCCGAACATGCCGGTGAAGGAGGCCGTCAGCGCGGTGAGGACCACCTCATTGGTGCTGAAGAAGCTCACCGCCTGGGCATAGACCCGCTCCTTGGCGTTGGTAGTCTGCAGCAGCCGGGCCATGACCACCTCCGAGGTGTTGTAGGAGATGGTCAGGTTATCCGACAGGTCCTTGGCGATCTGATAGCGCTTCTCCTCTTTCTGGAGGGCGCGCACCCGCTCGTCCCGATCCATTTCGAGCTTGGCCCGCTCGGCGGGGTTGTCCGCGGTCGCGCCCTCGACCGCCTTCATGGCCTGGGCCACCCCGGCCTTGGCCCCGTCGAGCTTGCCCTGAGCGGTCTTGAGCACCTCGAGCGCCAGGACTTCGGACTGCTTCAGGGCGCCGCGAAAGTCCTGATAGGCCTCAAGGATCTTTTGCTCCCGCTGGATCTGGTCGTTGGTTGAGGCGGTGACGTCCAGGTAGGTGTCCTTGATCTTGTCGAAGCGGGTGGCGATGTCGCCCCGAGTCACCTTCATCCAGACGTTTCCGATGCGCTCGAAGGTGTCGATCTTGCCGTCCTCGACCTGGTCCACCATGGACTTGGCGTCGTCGCGGATGCTATTGAAGGCATCGGTGATCTCCTCGTAGCGCTGGCCGATCTCCATGGCCTGGACCTGTTGGCGCACCACGTCATTGAAGAGCGACGCCTGGTTCAGGGTGCGGGCGATGGCGGTGACGCGGCCCTCGTCCAGATCCGAGATCTGGTTGAGCAGCGCGATGATGGGCTCGACCTGTCGTTCGCCCTCGGTAGGCACCAGGCCCAGGTCGTGCAGGCCGTTCATTGCCTTCTCCAGGTACTTCATGGGGGTGGCGGCGATGGCGGCGGCGTTTGCCGTGGCCTCGGCGGCGGCGGTCTGGGTCGCGGTCATGGTTCCTCCTGATACCTCAGCGGCGGGGGCTTCGGCGTTGGTAGGTTGGGGAAGCTAGTTCGTGGCGCTTATGTATCCGTCGTCGGGGTCTCTTTATAGCCGTCTTCCGTGACCGGTTAAACCCCGCTGGACACAAATTCAGGGTCCCTGTCGGCGATCTCCCGACGGTCCATTCCGGCTTACGGATACCTGCCCCGGAAACCAGGCGACATCGTGACGCATCGAGCGGGATGCAAGGGGAGGGCGGAGCTGGCACACTTGAGCCGCGAATCTGGACCGACGGCAGCTTGCCCGCCGTCCCGCAAGAACCACCGAACGAGGTCAACGAGGAACATGAGCGACACGGTCAAGTATCAACTCGACGAACAGCACCTGCCCCGGTCCTGGTACAACATCAACGCGGACCTGCCGGAGCCCCTGCCGCCGGTCCTGCACCCGGGCACCAAACAGCCGATCACCCCCGACGATCTGGCCATGATCTTCCCCCGGGCGGTTATCGAGCAGGAGATGAGCGCCGAGCGGGCGATCGAGATCCCCGAGCCGGTGCGCGACGTCTATCGCCAGTGGCGCCCCTCGCCCCTCTATCGGGCGCGCCGCCTGGAGAAGGCACTCCAGACCCCGGCCCGCATCTATTACAAGTACGAGGGTGTGAGCCCCGCCGGCAGCCACAAGCCCAATACCGCCATCCCCCAGGCGTTCTACAACAAGGCGGAAGGGGTCAAGCGCATCACCACCGAGACCGGCGCCGGCCAGTGGGGGTCCGCCCTGGCGCTGGCCGGGGCCTTCTTCGGGCTGGAGATCGTGGTCTACATGGTCAAGGTAAGCTTCTACCATAAGCCCTACCGGCGTGCCTTCATGGAGAGCTTCGGCGCCCAGTGCATCGCGAGCCCCAGCGACACCACCCAGTCGGGCCGCGCCATCCTGGCGGGCCACCCCGACAGCACCGGCAGCCTCGGAATCGCCATCAGCGAGGCGGTGGAGATGGCCGCCCAGCGGGAGGACACCAAGTACGCCCTCGGAAGCGTGCTGAACCATGTGCTGCTGCACCAGACCGTCATCGGTCTAGAGGCCCAGGAGCAGATGGCCATGGCCAATGACTACCCGGACATGGTGATCGGCTGCACCGGCGGGGGCAGCAACTTTGCCGGAATCGCCTTCCCCTTCCTCGGGGAGCGTCTGCGAAACGGCAAGGCGACCCGGTTCATCGCGGTGGAGCCCTCGGCCTGCCCGACCCTCACCAAGGGCCGGTTCGCCTACGACTTCGGCGACACCGCCCATCTGACCCCCCTGGTCAAGATGTATACGCTGGGTTCCGGTTTCGTGCCGCCGGGCTTCCATGCAGGGGGGCTGCGTTATCACGGCATGGCCCCCCAGATCAGCCACCTTACGGCGCTCGGCTATATCGAGCCGCGCTCCTACAACCAGCTCACCTGCTTTGAGGCGGGCCTGCGGTTCGCCCGAGCCGAGGGCATCATTCCGGCCCCCGAGGCCAACCACGCGGTCAAGGCCGCGATTGACGAGGCGGAGCGGTGCCGGGAGTCCGGCGAGTCCAAGGCCATCCTGTTCAATCTCTGCGGTCACGGCCACTTCGACATGCAGGCCTACATGGACTACCTGGGCGGGAAGCTCAAGGACCTGGACTACGACGAGTCCGAGGTGGCCATGGCCCTGGCCGGCCTGCCCTCCGTATGCTGAGTGCCGCACGAGGTCCGCGGTGGGCGGACCTCGTGCTGTTGTCGCTCGCCCTCGCCGCGGCGGTCGGCGGTACCCTGGCACAGGATGCCGGGGTCACCGACGCGCAAGGGGTTGCGGCCCCTGTCCTTGGTCGCGATTCGGGTATGGACCTCGAGGTCCAGGTGGAGCAACTGACCCAGCGCATCCAGGGCATGGAAGGCAAGCTCAGGGAATCCGCCGCCGCCCGCAAGACTGCGGATCAGGCCCGCATGGAGGCGGAGCGGCGACTCGCCGAGGGCGCCCAGGAGCTGGGCCGCCTGAGGGCGGAGGTCAGCCTGCTGCAGGATGCCATTGGGGACCTGGAGTTGCGCCTGCGGCGGGCGGAGGAACGGGCGGAGGTCAGCGCCCGGGGCCTCCTCGCCGCCGAAGAATCGGTGCGCCGCCTCACCGCGGAGGGCGACACCCGGGCCGCGGAACAGACGGTCTCGGAGCGCCAGGGCGGCCAGCTCATGGAGCTGCAACAACCGATCGCCGAGGCGAGCCAGGAACACTTGTGGGTCCAGGCGCAGGAGCAATCGGATCTGCGCCGGGCACTCTCGGAGCGGGAGTCAGACCTCATACGTGTTCAGTTGGAGCTGCGCGCGGCGCGGGCGGAGCGCGACGCACTCAGTCGCCGGTTGGATGCGCGGCGCGTCGCAAGCCCAGATCTGGAGGCCGGCAACCTCAGCCTAAGCGAGGCCCAGGACCAGGTGGGCGCCGCGG
>JBGSUY010000255.1:0-2390 GCA_041753195.1 Chromatiaceae bacterium | reverse complement strand
GCGGCGGGGGTTGCCGAATACCCAGGACCACAGGGCCCAGAGCCGCGCCTCGGACCGTGTGCGGCGGGTGCCCTTGCCCTCAACCTGGGAGCTGGCGCGACCCGCGACGGACTCGTGGCGCAGCCGGTTGAGCAGGCTCGGGATGGGGATCCGCACGGGGCAGACCTCGGCGCAGGCACCGCACAAGGTCGAGACCTCCGCCATCTCACCGCGCAGCCCCAATCCCTGTAGCTGGGGTTCCAGGATGCTGCCGATGGGGCCCGGGTAGACGGTGCCGTAGGCATGCCCCCCCAAGCGGACATAGACGGGGCAGTGGTTCATGCATGCCCCGCAGCGGATGCAGCGCAGGGTGGCGGCGAGCTCCGGGTCCTGGCGGATGCGCGAGCGTCCGTTGTCCAGCAGGACCAGGTGCACCGCTCGGGGTCCGTCCTTCTCGCCCGGTCGGCGCGGGCCGGAGATCAGGTTCACGTAGGTGGTGACGGGCTGGCCGGTGGCGCTGCGGGTCAGCAGCGTCAACAGGGGCGGCAGATGGTCGAGGCGGGCGATCACCTTCTCGATACCCATTACCGCGATGTGGATATCGGGGGCCGTAGTACTCATGCGACCGTTGCCCTCGTTCTCCACCAGGCACAGGGTGCCGGTCTCGGCCACCGCGAAGTTGACCCCCGAGAGCCCCGCCATGATGCCCTGGAATCGCCCCCGCATGTAGGCCCGGGCGGCGGCCGTCAGGTCCTCGATACGCTCCCCGGCGGGGGCGTCCGGCAAGCGCTCCCGGAACAAGTCGGCGATCTCGTGGCGGTCCTTGTGGACCGCGGGGGCGATGATGTGGGAGGGGGGCTCGTGAGCGAGCTGGATGATCAGCTCGCCGAGATCCGTCTCCACCGGCTCGATGCCCTCGGTGGCCAGACGCGCGTTGAGCCCCATCTCCTCGGAGACCATGGACTTGCCCTTGAGCAGCGCCCGGGCCCCGGAACGGCGTAGGATGTCGAGGACGATTCCGTTGGCCTCGTCGCTCGTCTCCGCCCAATGGACCTCCATGCCGTTGCGCGTGCAGCTCACCTCCAGCTCCTCGAGCAGCTCCGGGAGCCTGGACACCGAGTAACCGCGGATGGCCCGCCCCTGATCCCGCAGGCGCTCCAGCTCCTCGGCGTCCGGGAAGGCCTTGAGACGCTTCGCCACCAGCCCGTCCATGGCCCTCCGGATGTTAACCCGGGCCCGCTCACGTCCCAGGGCGGCGCCGATGGAGACCCGCAGCTCGGTGGTCACGGCGTTGCCTCTCCCCCGGTCCGCTCCCACAGGAGCTCGGCCATATGCTTCACGGCGATCCCCTGTCCCTGGCGGGCCAGGGTACCCCCCAGGTTCATGAGGCAACCGCAGTCCTGACCCACCAGGACACCGGCCCCGGTGGCGGCGATGGACGCCGCCTTGTCCGCGGCCATGGCGGCGGAGATCTCCGGCTGCTTCACCGCGAAGGTACCGCCGAAGCCGCAACACTCGGTGGCATGGTCCGGCTCCACTGCCTCTACGTTGGCGAGCCGGCCGAGAAGCTCCAGGGTGGCGGGGGCGACCTGCAGCTCCCGCCGCGCGGTGCAGGAGTTGTGCACCGCGACCTTGAGCGGTGGACCCAGGTCGTTGGGCCTGTAGTCCAGAACCCGCACCAGGAAATCGGTAAGCTCCACCACCCGCGCTGCCAGGGCTTCTGCCCGCTCCCCATCCGGGGTGCCGGCAAACAGCGCGGGGTAGTGGACCTTGAGCATGCCGGCGCAGGAGGCGGAGGGCACCACCAGCGGCAGGGCCTCGGGAAAGGCGTCGAGCTGGGCCTGGGCCACCCGGCGCGCTTCGTCGCGATAGCCCGAGTTGTAGGCCGGCTGGCCGCAGCAGGTCTGACCCTGGGGGAAGATCACGCGTATCCCCTCTCGCGCGAGCAGGCACATGGCGGAGAGTCCGACCTGGGGGTACAGCAGATCGATCAGGCAGGTACCGAAGAAATAGACGGCGGTCGGCTTGGTCATCGGTCTCCCTTGGGCTCACGGGACGGTGCGATGAGGTGAATCGGTCGAGCCCGCAGTTTAGCAGGGGCGTGTGCGGCGCAATCCCAGCATCGCACGCGGTCTCGTTTATTATGCTGCCGTCCAATGCTGAGCACCGCGATGTCCCCCGACCGGCCACCCCTCGCCGTCTTTGCCTCCTTCTCGGGCGCCGGGGGGGTGGAGCGCATGCTGGTCAACCTGATCCGCGGCTTCTTGGACCTGGGCCAGCCGGTGGAACTGGTGCTGGTGAAGGCTCAGGGCCCGCACCTAGAACGTCTGCCCCCCGAGGTCCGCCAGGTACGCCTCGCCGCCGGCCATACCCAGCTCGCGGTCCCGGCGCTCGCCCGCTATCTGCGGGAG
>JBGSUY010000254.1:0-5817 GCA_041753195.1 Chromatiaceae bacterium | reverse complement strand
GCGCGGCGCGCCGGCCAGGAAGCGCCGGCGGCGCAGGCTCGGGTGGCGCTTGCGCAGTGCAATGAGCCCCCGCACGAAGCGCAGCATCTCCCGATTGGTCTCCACCAGGGACCAGTCGAACCAACCCAGGGGGTTGTCCTGGCACCAGACGTTGTTGTTGCCCCCTTGGCTGCGCAGCACCTCATCGCCCGCCAGCAGCATGGGGATGCCCTGGCTCAGGAAGAGCAGCGCCAACAGGTTCTTGGCCTGACGCCGGCGCAGGGCCAGGATGGCCTTGTCCTGGGTCTCCCCCTCCACCCCGCAATTCCAGCTGTGGTTCTCGCCGGTGCCGTCCCGGTTCCCCTCGCGGTTGGCACCATTGTGCTTGCGATCAAAGGAGACCAGGTCCCAGAGGGTGAATCCGTCGTGGCAGGTGACGAAGTTGATGCTGTTGATGGGCTGGCGGAGATTGGCCCCGTAGAGGTCGCTGCTCCCGGCGAGCCGGGTGGCGACCTCCGGGACCAGACCCGGATCCCCCCGCACGAAGCGCCGCAGGCTGTCGCGGTAGCGCCCGTTCCACTCCATCCAGCGGTAGCCGGGGAAGCTCCCCACCTGGTAGAGCCCGGCGGCGTCCCAGGCCTCGGCGATTATCTTGGCGGCGGCCAGGGTATCGGAGAGCTCGATCCCCCACAGCACCGGCGGATGCTCCAGGGGCCGCCCGTCACCGCCCCGCGCCAGGGCGCTGGCGAGATCGAAGCGGAACCCGTCCACGTGCATCTCCCGCACCCAGTAGATCAGGCAATCGAGGATGTAGCGGGCGACGAAGGGATGATTGGCGTTGACGGTGTTTCCGCACCCCGTGAAGTCCAGATAGATCCCCTTATCCACCTGGTCCAGACAGTAGAAGGTCTCGTTGCCGAACCCCTTGAAGGAGAGGGTGGGGCCGCCCCCGTTGCCCTCGCAGGTATGGTTAAAGACCACGTCCAGGATGACCCCGATGCCCGCCCGGTGCAGGGCCCGAACCATGTCCCGGAACTCCCGGCGATGGCTGCCCCGCTCCGGAGTCACGCAGTAGCCCGGGTGGGGCGAGAAGAAGCCGTAGCTGCTGTAGCCCCAGAAATTCTTGAGCCCCGCCTCCCAGACCGCCTCGGGCACGTCCTGCTCATCGAAGGCCATGATCGGCATCAGCTCCACGTGGGTGATGCCGAGCTCCTTGAGATAGGGGATCTTCTCAACCATCCCGGAAAAGGTGCCTGGGTGCCTGACCCCGGAGCTCGGGTGGCGGGTGAAGCCAGCCACGTGGAGCTCGTAGATGATCATCTGCTCCGAGGACAGGCGAAGCGGCGCATCCCCGCACCAGTCATACTCGTCCGCCAGCACCACGGCTCTCGGCGAGTCGTGGGGCCTGACCCCCTCGGACTGGCGGCGCCAGCGATCCCAGCCGCACACATTGACGGCCCTGGCCCAGGGGTCCACCAGCTCGACGCTGGGGTCGAAGCGCCAGCCGTGACCCTTGGGGTCGAAGGGACCGTCCATGCGCCAGGTGTAGTGGGTCCCCGGCGGCAAATCGACCACCAACACATGCCACGAGAAGAAGCTGTGGTTCTCCTCCGGGTCCAGACGGATGACCTGGAAGGGCTCGGGACTCGACGCCCCCTCGTAGAGCAGCAGCTCGGCCCCGACGGCGTGGCGGCTGTAGACGGAGAAGTTGACCCCGTCGTCCTCGACGGTGGCGCCAGGTGGGTAACGGCGGCCGGGCAGGGTGCGATAGGGCGGATTGGTCATGGTGAGACAGCGTCGGTTGTCCGTGCCGGCCTTTATGGTTATTCGCTGGAGGCCGAAACGGGCCCGGCCGTCGCCCCCGAAACTGGCGGGACGGAGCCTAAGAATAGCACGCGCGCCGCCCCGGACCGGGCAGCCGTGTACTCGGCACCCGGACACTACACCGGGGAGGTCCCGGGTCCCGAGCCGGCCGGCATGGGTCCAGGATGCCCTGGGGTTCGGGTATAGTTCGCGGCGCACCCCCGAATGCGAAACTCGGAGCCATGTCCGCCGATCCACTCTCACACCTGCTCGCGCGCGTTGACTTCGCCTGGCGGCGGGAGGCGGAGCCGGCCCAGCGGCTGACCAACATCCAATGGCGCTCGAGCGCCTGCGATAGCGGCTCCATCCTGTTCTTCCAGCGCTTCGACGATGGGCGCGGCGACGCGGAGATCTACGAGCGCTACCTGGCGTCCAGCCCCTTCGCCGTGCTGGTCACCAATCGCGGCCTCGACTGCTTCGACGCGCTGCCGGGCAAGGGGATCTATGTTACCCGTCCAGGGGACTGGCCCGAGGTGGTCCGACGCTTCTGCGACTTGCTCTACCCGCTGGCGCTGGAGGAGTCCTCCCCGCGGCTGGGGTTCCTGGGTGTCACCGGGACCAACGGCAAGACCACCACGGTCAAGTACCTGGAGTCCCTGCTCGGCGCCCAGGGAAAGCGGGTCCTTTCCATCGGCACCCTGGGGGTCTTTCGCGACGGGGAGCGGCTCATGGAGACCGGCTTCACATCCCCGCCCCTGATCGAGCTGCGCCGTCTGCTGCAAGCCGAGCAGGAGCGCTGCGACCTGGTAGTCATGGAGGTCAGCAGTCATGCCCTGGACCAGGGGCGCCTCCACGGCATCCCCCTGCGGAACGCCGGCTGGACCAACTTCACCCAGGACCATCTGGACTATCACCGGGACGAGACGTCCTATTTCGCCGCCAAGGCACGGATCCTCGACCTGATCCAGGACGGCGGGCGCCTCTACTGCACCAGTCCGGAGGTGGCGGAGCGGTTGAAGGGAGCGGATGAGCCGCGGGTGCCGATCGAGGTCCTGGGCCCCGCCCGCCTGCCGCCCGAGGCGATCGCCGCCAAGCCCTTCCTGGCACTCGAGCACAACCGGCTCAACTACGCATTGGCGCACGCCTTGGCCGACGTCGTCCTGGGCCCAAGCGAGCGCCAGGACTGGCGGCACCTTCAACCGGTGGATGGGCGCTTCGAGTGCCGGGTCATCGGCAGCCGCACCCTGGTGATCGACTTCGCCCACACCCCGGACGCCCTGGAGACCATCCTTACCGCCATCCGAAGGGCCTTTCCAGCCGCGAAGCTCGCCACCCTGTTCGGCTGCGGCGGTGACCGGGACCGCAGCAAGCGGCCCCTGATGGGGGCCGCGGTGGCCCGCCATTCGGACCAGGTGATCGTCACCTCGGATAACCCCCGCACCGAGGATCCAGAACGCATCATCGCCGACATCCTCGAAGGGATGCCGAAGGTCGGACGCGAGGTGGTGGTGGAACGTCCAGCCGCGGTCGCCCGGCTCTTCGACTGGCTGGATGGCCGCCCCGCGGAGGAGCCCTGGGTAGCGCTGATCGCCGGCAAGGGGCACGAGCGCTACATCGACCGCAATGGGCAGAAGAGCTATTACAGCGACCAGGACGAGGTGGAGCACAACCTCGAACGGCTGGGCTGGTTGGCCTGATGCAGCTACGCCAGATCTACTCGATCCCCATCGGTCTGCTGCTCGGCATCGTACTGGCCCTCCTGGTCCCGGCTGGCGCACCTTACGTGGCCTGGCTCGGACAGGTCTTCATCTCGCTGCTCAAGCTCCTGATCCTGCCCCTGATCCTGGTTTCCATCTATGCCTCCCTGTCGGGTGGAGGGGATCTGCGCCGAATCGGCGGACGAGCGCTCATCTATTACCTCATCACGTCCGCGGTGGCCGCCGCCGTGGGTACCCTCATCGGGCTGGCCTTCTCGGCGGATCTGCCGGCCGGGCTGCTCGACCTGGAGCAGGTCGAGGCCACCGGGGACGGATTCAGCCTGAATCGGCTGGTCGAGAGCTTCATCCCGAGCAATCTCTTCGCCTCCCTGGCGGCGGGCAACGTCCTGCACATCGTGGTCGTCGCCGTGATCGCCGCCCTGGCCTCGCGGCGCATCGGCAAGCATCACCAGCAGACCCTGCTCGCGGGTGCCCAGGCCCTGGACGCCCTGGTAATGCAGACGCTGAGCGCGGTCCTTGCCATTGCCCCCATCGGAATCGCGGCCCTGGTCTATGGCAGCCTCGTCACCATGGACTGGGCCGAGGTCTTTCAGCTTCGATCCTTCGTGTGGGCCGTGGCCCTGGCGGCCCTACTCCACGCCGCTTTGGTTCTCCCGGCCCTCTACCGGATCCGCGCCGGGCGATCCCCTTGGCGCTTCGTGGGCCTGTGCCGGGAGCCCCTCCTCACCGCACTCTCCACCGCCTCCAGCAACGCCACCTATCCGGTCTCAAAACGGGCCCTGGAGGCCGCCGGGGTGAGCGAGCGAGTCACCAGCCTGACCCTGCCCCTGGGGGCTACCCTCAACATGCACGGGTCCGCCCTCTACCAGGCGGTCCTGCTGATCTTCATGTCCCAGCTAGCGGGGGCCGATCTGAGCGGGCTCCAGGCCCTCTTCATCGTCCTGCTCACCATGGCCTCGTCCGCTGGCACCGCGGGCATCCCGGGCGGCGGCATCGCCATGATGGCCTTCATGCTGGACCTGCTCGGCCTGCCTCAGACCTACCTGGCCCTCTACCTGGTGGTGGACCGTTTCTTCGACTATCCGATCACCGCCATCAACGTCTGGGGGGACCTGGTAGTAGCGGCCATCGTGGACCGGGAGGTCGCGCGTGATTGAATCGAGACCAGGCACGGTCGCGAAGTCCGCGCGCGTGGCGATACACTGGGCACCCGTGGACTCGGCAGTTCCCATTCCACCCATGGCCTGGGTCCTCCCGGTCGGTCTCGCGCTGGCAGCCGGCATCCTGGCCCTCGGCCTGACCCTGCCCGATCCGGCCTGGGCCGGACCCGACTGCCGGCAAGGGGCTGAGGTCCGGATCTGGATCGCGCCCCTGAGCCCCCAACCGGGGGAGCCCTTGGAGCTGCTGGCGGTGGCCACCGATGGGGAGCTGGACCAGATCCAGGTCACGGACCCGGTTGGACGGCCCAGCCCCTTGCGCCCGGTGCGCTACGGCGGTCCCCCCTGGAGCCTCCACGGGGGCATCTTTAGACCGGCTCGGGGGACCTACCGGATTGAGGCCCTGCGCGGCGGCCGGGTCGCTGCCTGCACCGAGGTCGCAGTCGGGGGCGGCACGGGGGAGCGGGGCAGCGGCGCCTGGGACCTGGCGACCGAGGCCCTCTATTCGGCCTGGATCGAGCGGCTCTTCGATGCGCCGCCCCAGCAGTCCCTGAGCTTCCCCTCCCTGGCGCCGGTACTGGCCGACCCAACGCGCAACTTCTTCCATGGCTACTTGGGTGCCCGGGAGGACCGCCGTCTCCCCGCTGAGCCGGACTGCGCCGACCTGCCCTATTACCTGCGGGCCTATTTCGCCTGGAAGCTGGGGTTGCCCGTGGCCTATCGGGCCTGCACCCGGGGGAGCCGCACAGGCCCACCCCGCTGCCAGGCCCCGACAATCGACTCGGGCCTGGCCCGCCCAAACGTCTCGGTCAAGGAGTTCCAGGGCCTGACCCGGCGCCTGATGGACACGGTCCACTCCGGCAGCGCCCGCACGGCCCTCGCCGACGAGGCGACCGACTACTATCCGATTCCCCTCACCCGCTCAGCCCTCTGGCCCGGGACCGTCTATGCGGACCCCTATGGCCACGTGCTGGTCCTGGTGAAGTGGGTGCCCTCGGGGCCGGGACGCGGCGGGTTGCTGCTGGCGGTCGATGCCCAGCCCGACAATTCGGTGACCCGCAAGCGTTTCTGGGAGGGGACCTTCCTGTTCGCCGACACCCCCAGCGCCGGCGCCGGCTTCAAGGCCCACCGGCCCCTGGTGGCGACCCGCTCGGGCGTCC
>JBGSUY010000253.1:0-17320 GCA_041753195.1 Chromatiaceae bacterium | reverse complement strand
AACGGCATCGTCCTGGTGGATTACGACAAGTGCATCGGCTGCAAATACTGCTCCTGGGCCTGCCCCTACGGCGCCCGGGAGCTGGACGAGCGGCAGATGGTGATGAAGAAGTGCACCCTGTGCATCGACCGCATCACCGATTTGACCCTGCCCGAGCCCGAGCGCAAGCCCGCCTGCGTGCTGGCCTGTCCCACCAGCGCGCGGCTCTACGGCGATGTCCATGACCCGGACTCGGAGGTCTCGATCGCCATCCGCGAGCAGGGAGGCTACCAGCTCATGCCCGAGTGGGGCACCAAGCCGGCCAATCATTACCTGCCCAGACGCAAGACCCGCCTGCACATCGACCCGGACGAGCTGCAGCGCGCCGACAATCCGCTGCGCAAGGAGGACCTCACCACCTACACGGGCGAGGAGGCGCTGGATGATGTGGCTTGGTAGGAAGTGGCGAGTGGCGAGTTGCGAGGGCCGAGGAGGAGGAGGGCGGACTTCGCCCGCTTCTTCGGCCCGTCTCAGCCGTTGCCTCGTCTTTCTCGTCACTCGCTACTCGTAACTCGGTACTTCCCCATGCACCCCGCATTCTCGGTCATCTTCCTGACCACCCTGATCGGCGCGGGTCAGGGGCTCTTCCTGGCGCTCTTCACCGGCCAGCTCTATGCGCTTGCCAAGCTGCTGCCGGTCCAGGAGGACAATTTTTATGTCTGGGGCAGCCTGATTGCACTGGCCCTGTTGGTGCTTGGGCTCATCGCCTCGTTCTTCCATCTGGGTCGCCCCGAGCGGGCCTGGCGGGCGGCGAGCCAGTGGCGGACCTCCTGGCTGTCCCGGGAGGTTCTGGTCCTGCCCCTGGTCATGGCCCTGGTGGCGGCCTATGGGCTCGCCCATTGGCTGGGCTGGACCCGGCCGCTGCTCACCCTGGGGGACGCGCTCCCGGTGGATCCGACCCTGCTGATCGGGCTGCTTGGGACCCTGGCGACCTTCGCGCTCTTCGTCTGCACCGCCATGATCTACGCGAGCGTCAAGTTCCTTGAGGAGTGGCACTCACCGCTCACGGTCGCCAACTTCACCCTGTTCGGGATCGCCTCCGGATTCATGCTTGCAGCCGCCTACTCCGCTTGGCTCGGCAACCAGTTGGTGACCTTTTACGGGACCTGGGCGGTGGTGGCCACCCTGCTCGCCCTGATTACCCGCGGTGCCTCCCTGACCCGTAACGCCCGCCTGAAGCACAAGAGCACGGTTCAGACCGCCATCGGGGTCCGTCATAACGCCGTGGTCCAGAAGGCCCAGGGGGCCACCGGCGGGTCCTTCAACACCCGGGAGTTCTTCCACGGGCGCTCGCCGGCCACCCTGCGGCAGGTGCGCTGGCTCTTCCTGATCCTGGTCTTTCCCCTCCCCATCGTGTTGGTCGCCGCCGCCTACGGCATCCAGTCACCCACGCTGCCGATGGCCGCCTTCGCGGTGCAGTTCCTCGGGCTCCTCGCCGAGCGCTGGTCCTTCTTCGCCGAGGCCCGGCACCCTCAGAACCTCTACTACCAGACGGTGGCCTGAGCCTGCCGGCACAGAATTCCCGGGACCCTTATGTGTCCTCCCTTGGGCGGGAAGTCCGTCGGCGGTTCGCTCCACTTCGATGGAACATCGGCGGAACGGAGTTGAGAAAACCCTGGGACTGGGCTCAAAGTGGCCGCTCGGTTGCCCAGCCCGATCCTAGGACGCGATACCACCGAATTGCCCGGATCGGCTCGAACCCAACCCTTTCGATACCTCGTTTGGAATTGAGGTTTATGCGGTCGACCTCGACCCAGATCCGGGTCGCGCCAGCCGTGAGTCGCTCGCGTGCAATCACGGAAAGTAGAGCCGGGAACACCCGATGGCCGCGGAAATCCGGGTGGACTCCGCAGGAGTGGATCAACTCGGTGCCTGGATGAAGCTTTTCATGCCAGCCAAGGTGGTCCAGCGTGAGCCTTTCGTCGGTGAGCCAGGCGAAACCGATGAGCCGTCCACCTAAGGCCGCGGCGAGGTAGCACCGCCCCCCCGATTCCGCGCATTCGTCGGCGTATTCCGGACGGTGCGCGTAGATCCTGCGCATCAGCTGCAGGTATCGACGATCCTGCGGATCCTGCAACGCGGCGATCCGGCATTCCACGGTGGGACGAATGTCGATCAGTGACTCGGCGCCTACACTGTAGATGTGTACCGTTCCGCGATTGAACACCGACCGTGCGGCCCTGAGTATTGGCGACCCGATACGCTTCGTCCCCGGAATTCTTTTGAGTCGCGAGATCATGATCCGTGTACGAACATCTTACAGGAAACCCCGAGTGAAACTCCCCTCAAGGGGAGGCCGAGAAAGGTCAACCGGTCTCAATGAGCTGACCTTAATCGCGCTTCATGGCGCATCGCAAGGGGGAGAGTAAAGGCTGATACAATCTCTCTCCGCGAAGTCGGCGAATCGTTCGGAGCTTTTCACCCATGAAGGTACTGATCACTGGCGCTGCGGGGTTCATCGGCTCCAGCCTGGCCCTGCGGCTACTCGAGCGGGGCGCCCAGGTCGTCGGCGTCGACAACCTGAACGACTACTACGACGTCTCGCTCAAGGAGGCGCGTCTGGCGCGCACGCTGGCCTACGCGGGGTTCGTCGATGTGCGGGCCGACATCGAAGACGGGGCGCGCATGGAGGCGGTCTTCGCCACCCACAGGCCGGAGCGGGTGGTGAACCTGGCCGCCCAGGCGGGAGTGCGCCACTCCATTGAGAACCCCATGGCCTATGTCCGGACCAATGTGGCGGGGTTCGCCCATATCCTCGAAGGGTGCCGCCACACCGGGGTGGAGCACCTGGTCTATGCCTCGAGCAGCTCGGTCTATGGGCTCAATACCCGCATGCCCTTCTCGGTCCATGACAACGTGGATCACCCCGTGAGCCTCTATGCCGCCAGCAAGAAGGCGAATGAGCTGATGGCCCATACGTACAGCCATCTCTACGGGGTACCGACCACGGGCCTGCGCTTCTTTACCGTCTACGGACCCTGGGGGCGGCCGGACATGGCCCTCTTTAAGTTCACGCGGGCGATTCTGGCGGGCGAGCCCATCGATGTCTTCAACTACGGCAAGCACCGGCGGGATTTCACTTACATCGACGACATCGTCGAAGGGGTGATCCGGGTGCTGGACCGCGTCCCCAAGGGCGACCCGGGCTGGTCGAGCGACCAGCCGGACCCGGCGTCCGCGCGCGCCCCCTACCGTCTCTACAACATCGGAAATCAGAGGCCGGTGGAGCTCTTGGACTACATCACGGTGCTGGAGGAGTGCCTAGGGCGCAAGGCCCAGATGAACCTGCTGCCACTCCAGCCGGGGGACGTTCCGGACACCTACGCGGAGGTCAGCGACCTGGTGGAGGACACGGGTTACCGGCCGAATACCTCGGTGGCGGAGGGCGTCGCCCGGTTCGTGGCCTGGTATCGGGATTTCTACGGGGTTTGAGAAGTAGCGAGATTCGAGTGGCGAGTTGCGAGGATGTCGCGTCCAATTGACGACAGGGCTCGCGACCCAACAGGAGTTATTTGGGGCTCACTTTTTTGGCCACTCGCCACTCGCCACTCAACCTCAACCCTCGTCGTCCAGGTACCCCTCCTTGAACAGATAGAGCAGGATGGCTTGGGCGGCCTCCGTGGGGGAAAGCTGGCTGGTGTCGATCTGCATCTCGGGATTCTCTGGGACTTCGTAGGGGTCGCTGATCCCCGTGAACTCCGGGATGATTCCCTTGCGTGCCTTGGCGTAGAGACCCTTGCGGTCTCGGGACTCGCAGATGTTCAGGGGGGTCGAGACATGGATCTCGATAAAGGCACCCTGGGCCTCGATCATCTCCCGCACCGCTCGACGCGTCTCTTTGTAAGGGGCGATGGGTGCGCAGATGGCGATACCGCCATTCTTGGTGATCTCGCTCGCCACGAAGCCGATACGCCGGATGTTGAGATCGCGATGGGCCTTGGAGAAGCCCAGCTCACTCGACAGATGCTGGCGGACGATGTCACCGTCGAGCAGGGACACGGGTCGCCCGCCCGCCTCCACCAACTTCGCATAGATGATATTCGCCAGCGTCGACTTGCCTGAGCCCGACAAGCCGGTAAAGAAGAGGGTAATGCCCCGCTGGCTCCTCGGCGGGAACACGCGACGGAGCTCCTCCAGGACCTCCGGGTAGGTGAACCAGTCCGGCACCTCCTTGCCTTGGAGTAATAGGCTGCGCAGCTCTGGGCCGTCCAGCGAGACCCCTTCCAGGGCCTCTTTATCGATGCGCTCGGCCGGGAGAAAGGCCTGCTTGGAGGGCACGAAGCGGTGCTCGGACAGGCGAACGACCTGGATACCGAGCTCCTCCCCGAACCCCTGAACGTAATCGGCGGCCGCGTAGCGCGGGTAGAAGCGGCCCGTTCCCTGGTTGGCCGGGGGCGGCGAGCCATGGTCTGGCCCCATCAGGAGGTGGGAGCAGCCGAAGTTGCGGTTGACCAGGGCATGCCACAGGGCCTCGCGGGGCCCGGCCATGCGCATCGCAAGCGGCAGCAGGGACAGGGTGCTCATCTCATGGGGCAGGTGGCGAGCGATCGCCTTGTAGCAGCGCACCCGGGCGTAATAATGGATGTCGCCGGGCTTGGTCTCCCCCACCGCCGGGTGGATCAGGATGTGTGCCTGATTGGCCTTGGCCGCGTCCAGAACCAGCCGTCGCTGGAGCTTGTGCATGGGGTTCGTGGTCTGGAAGGCGAGCACCTTGCGCCAACCGGTCTTGGCGAATTGGTGCCGCAACTCCTGGGGGCTGTTCCACAGGTTCTCGAAGTCATGGTGGGCCGGCAACTGGATACCTTCCAGGACGCCCGCGACATAGACACCCTTGACTCGGGTTTTGAGGTAACGCACCCCGGGATGATCGATTGAATCGGTGCCATAGACCAGGTTGGCCTCCCGATCCTTGTCCGCCTCCCACAGCTCGGTCACCGTGAGTACGGCGGGCATGAAGCCCTCCGGGTCGCGTAATGCTACCTGTTGGCCGGGGGTCAGCTTGTCCGCGAGATCGGCGCCGATATCGAGGACGATGGGGACGGGCCACAGGGCTCCGCTGGGGAGACGCGCCCGATCCAGTACCGAGTCGTAGGACGTGCGATCCATGAATCCGTCGAGTGGAGCAAATCCGCCGTTGAGCAGCAGCTCGAGATCGCATAGTTGGCGCTGGGTCAGGGTCAGGGACTGGTAGGACAAGGATTCCTGTCGCAGGTGGTTGGCCCGCTCCTCATCCACCAGGAGCATCTCTGGGGTGGGGGACAGGTCAGTCGAGGGATGGCTACTGGTCATGAGCGCTACCGTATTGATTACAGGGACCATCAGCGAATCGGTGCCGGCTCGCCGTCGAGCCCAAAGATCGTGTCGAGCCGGTCGATCAGCTCCCGGAGCTGGAGTGCCATGATAGCGAACTCGGCGTCCAGACGGGCGGCGGGGTTCTCCCCATCCTCCATCTCATCCAAGAGCGCCGTATCGAGCCGCAGTCGCTTCAGCGACAGATCGTCCGCCAGCACGAAGCCCAGTCGCTGATCCCATTCCAGGGCCAGCTTGACCACCCGTTTGCCGGCGCGTAGATGGTTCAGGATCTCCTCGCTCCCCAGGTCCTGTCCGCTGCAGCGGATCACCCCAGTGCCGTCCTTCGGGTCGCGCAGCTCGCAGGCGTCTGCGGGCGCGAAGTCGGCGGGTGATTCCCCCGTGAGCAGCCAGCCGGTCAGGATGTCCCCGGCCGGGCGAGCGGCCGCGGGCGGCTTGGCGGGCAGGCTCCCCAGGGTCTCGCGCAGGAGTGAGACCACGTCCTCGGCCTGGCGCTCGCTCCCGGCGTCCACCACCAGCCAGCCGGCCTGGGTATCCATATAGAGCAGGGTGCGGCGGGAGCGCGTGAAGGCGCGCGGCAGCATCTCGGTGACGATCTGCTCCTTGATCCGGCGGCGCTCGGCCCGCCCGATATCCCTGGCTTCCCCGGACTCGATCTCGCTGATGCGCTCGTCCAGGGCCTCCGCCACCGCCGCCGAAGGCAGCAACCGCTCCTGCTTGCGGGCGCACAGGAGCACGCAGCCGCCCACCTCGTGCACCAGGGCGGTGGTGTCCTCGCCCAGGGGGGCGGACCAGCCGAGGGTGGCGGTCTCCACGGGACCGCAGGGGCGGAAGGGACGATTCGCCAGCTCGGCCTCGAGTCCGGCCGCGTCGAGCCCAAAGGGCGTTCCAAGACGAAACAGCCTGGCGTTCTTGAACATGCGGGCACCCCCCATCCAAAAAGGGCGGAATTATGCCCGAGGCCCGCCCAGGGGGGAAATGAATGCACGCGGCGGGAGGATGCCCTGCTGGGTTGAAGCGATGGTGTCAGTGTCGTTCGATGTGTCCGAGCTCGACCGGCAGCCTCCGGTTGCCCCAGGTGCCCGGCCGGTCCTCGAAGACCCCGGCACAGGCGGTACCGCAGGCGGCGCAGCGGCCCTGGGCGTCCAGGCCCCAGTGACCCAGGCGGTACCAGTCCCGCTCGATCAGCAAGGCACCGCAGTGGTGGCAACGGGTGCTGCCCCCGTCGGCGTCGTAGACATTGCCCGTGTAGGCGTAACGCACCCCATTGCCGCGGGCGATGGCGCGAGCCCGTGTCAGGGTGGCGGGCGGTGTCGGCGGGGCGTCCAGCAGCTTCCAGTCCGGATGGAAGGCGGTGAAGTGCATGGGGACCTCCCGCCCCAGCTCATCCACCACCCACCGGGTCATGGCATCGATCTCCGCGTCGGAGTCGTTGTAGCCCGGGATCAGGAGGGTCGTCAGCTCGAGCCAGACCCGGGTCTCGTGCTTCAGGTAGCGCAGGGTGTCGAGGACGGGCCCCAGATGACCGCCACACACCCGATGGTAGAACTCATCCGTGAATCCCTTGAGGTCCACGTTGGCCGCGTCCATGGGGGCGAACAACGCCTCCCGCGCCCCGGGGCTGACATAGCCCGCGGTGACGGCGACGTTGCGGATGCCGAGCCGCCGGCAGGCAAGCGCCGTGTCCACCGCGTACTCGAGGAAGATCACGGGATCGTTGTAGGTATAGGCGACGGACCGGCAGCCCAGGTCCACCGCACGCCGGGCGATATCATCCGGCAAGGCGCTGGCGGCCAGGGTATCCTGGTCCCTGGATTTGCTCATGTCCCAGTTCTGGCAGAAACGGCAGGCGAGGTTGCAGCCCGCGGTGCCGAAGGAGAGGACCGGCGTCCCGGCGAGGAAGTGGTTGAGGGGCTTCTTCTCGATGGGGTCCACACAGAATCCGCTGGAGCGGCCGTAGCTGTCCAGCACCACGGCCCCGTCCCGACAACTGCGCACGAAGCAGAAACCCTGCTGCCCCTCCCGCAAACGGCAGGCCCGAGGGCAGACATCGCACTGCACCCGCCCGTCAGGCAGCGGGTGCCAGAACTCGGTTGCATGATAGTCCATGAGGATTGCACCTTCGGTGAGCTCACCGGCTGCGCCGGCTTTCACTAAAATGGTAGTCACTGGCACTGACTTGAGGGGCGCTGCGCCATGAAAATCGATCGCGAACCCGCTGTCGCCGGACTCTTTTACCCGGCAGAACCTGCCACCCTGCAGCACAGGGTGCAATCCTTGCTGGCCGCCACAGCGCCCTTGTCCATCGGCGATGTCAAGGCCCTGGTAGTGCCCCATGCGGGTTACCAGTACTCGGGGCCCATCGCCGCCACAGCCTATGCCCAGCTCGCCCCCATCGCCGCACGGATTCGACGGGTGGTCCTCTTCGGGCCGGCCCATCGCGTCTACTTCGGAGGGCTCGCCTTCCCGGACGCAGAACGGCTGCTAACGCCTCTGGGGCCGGTGGCCCTGGACCGCGAGGCCCTGGACGGGCTCGCCGACCTGCCCCAGGTCCAGCGGATGGACCGCGCCTTCTCCGGGGAGCACTGCCTGGAGGTCCAGCTGCCCTTCCTCCAGACCCTGCTGCCCGACTTCCGCATCGTCCCCCTGCTGGTGGGCGATACCACACCGGAAGCAGTCGCCGAGGTCATGGAGCGCCTGTGGGGCGGACCCGAGACCCTGATCCTGGTGAGCTCCGACCTGAGTCACTACCTGGACTACGAGAGCGCCAAGCGGACGGATCTGCGCACCACTCAGGCCATCGAGCGGCTGGATCCGGAGGCGCTGGACCACCACTCGGCCTGCGGACGGACCCCCTTGTGCGGTCTGCTCCTGCAGGGCCGCCGCTTGGGCCTCAAGGAGCGTACCCTGGATCTGCGAAACTCCGGCGACACCGCCGGGCCGCGCGACCAGGTGGTGGGTTATGGGGCCTATGCGTTCTTCTGAGTGGCCGCCACTGGATGAGGGCGAGCGGCGGCAACTGCTCGATGTCGCCTGGGAGTCCATTCGCCATGGGCTCGCCCAGGGCTCCCCGTCCCGTCCTGACCCCGACGGCTTTGTCGGTCGACTGCGGGATCCGGGGGCGGCCTTCGTCACGCTGCGCCGGTTGGGGGTGCTCAGGGGCTGTATCGGCCACCTGGAGGCCATCCAGCCCCTGGTGCTCGACGTGGCGGAGAATGCCTATGCCGCCGCCTTCCGCGACCCGCGTTTCGAGCGCCTCGAGGAATGGGAGCTCGAGGGGCTGGAACTGGATGTCTCTGTCGTGACGCCTCCGCAGCCCATGGAATTCAGCGATGAGGCGGACCTGCTGCGCCAGCTGCGGCCGGGGAGGGACGGGCTGATCCTGGAAGACGCCGGCCGGCGCGGGACCTTTTTGCCCGCTGTGTGGGACAGCCTGGCTGAGCCGGGCCTGTTCCTGTCCGAGCTCAAGCGCAAGGCCGGGTTGCCGGGGAGCTATTGGAGCCCGACCCTGAAGGTCTCCCGCTACCACACCGAGACCTTCGGCGGCTGAGGCAATTTCTGTCAAATCATGCACCATCTCGCTCGTCTTTTCGCCCGCCTTCCGCGTCGCGCCGACAGTCACATAGCCCGGCTATGCTCCTATCGGCGCTCCTTGAAGGCAGACGAAAATCCCTCGCAATCCGGTACATGATTCTCCGGCAATCGCCTGAGCTGGCGGCCGGAGCCCCAGGATTCCGATTTGTATCGCCCCATCAGGGTCGCCGGGCTCGGCAGGACCACCGCACGAGGATCGCGAGCGCCCGTGAATGAAATTCCGCTGTCTGGCCTCTTTCTGCTCCTAATCCTGCTGCTGCTGCTCTCGGCCTTCTTCTCCGGGTCCGAGACGGCCCTGCTCACCATGAACCGCTACCGGCTGCGCCACAAGGCGGACCAGGGGCATGCCGGCGCGCGCCGAGCCCGCGCCCTGCTGGAGCGTCCAGACCGGCTGATCGGACTCATCCTGCTCGGCAACAACTTCGTGAACATCCTGGCCTCCTCGGTGGCCACCATCATCGCCCTGCGGCTTGGGGGGGAGGCGGCCATCGGCATCGCGGCCGGCGTCCTCACCCTTCTGGTGCTGATCTTCTCGGAGGTGACGCCCAAGACCCTGGCCACCCTGCACCCGGAGCGCCTGGCGTACCCTTCCGCCTATGTCTACGGGCCCCTGCTCAAGCTGCTCTATCCCCTGGTCTGGCTGGTCAATCTGTTCGCCAACGGCCTGCTGCGGCTCATGGGGGTGACGCCGGAGGGCGGGAGTGTCACCGCGCTCAGCCGCGAGGAGCTGCGCACCGTGGTCAGTGAGGCCGGCGCCATGATCCCGGAGCGCAGCCGCTCCATGCTCCTCGGCATCCTGGACCTGGAGCGGGCCACCGTGGAGGACATCATGATTCCCCGCAACGAGGTGGAGGGGATCGACATACAGGAGGACGAGGCCGAGATCATTCGGGTAATCCGTACCGCCGGCTACACCCGCCTGCCGCTGTTCCACGGGGGCATCGACAACGTGGTGGGTATCCTGCACTCCCGCGATGCCCTGCACGCCCTGCTCAACCGGGGTCTGGGCAAGGAGTCCTTGCGCACCATCGCCCAGGCACCCTATTTCGTTCCCGAGGGCACCCCGCTCTACCAGCAGCTCCTGAACTTCCAGCGAGAGAAGCAGCGGATCGGCCTAGTGGTGGACGAGTACGGCGACTTTATGGGGCTGATCACCCTGGTGGATCTCCTGGAGGAGATCGTCGGGGAGTTCGCCACCGACCCCTCCGACAGTATCCCTGAGATCCACAGGGGAGAGGACGGCAGCCTCACCATCGACTGCGGCATTGGGGTGCGGGACCTCAACCGGGCCCTGCGCTGGGACCTCCCCACCCAGGGGCCCAAGACCCTGAATGGCCTGATCCTCGACTATCTGGAGACCATCCCGGAGCCGGGTACCAGCCTGCGGCTCAACGGGCACCCCATGGAGATCATCCAGACCACCGAGAATGCCGTGAAGACGGTGCGAATCCAGACGCGCACACCGCGCGGTAAAGGGTGGCGCCAGGAGCTTGGGGTCCGCTCAGGGCCGGGGTCCTGAGAGGACGAGATTGCCATTTCGTGCGTTGATGCGCAGCCGTGGAGCGACCGCTGGGGGAACCTGTCGATCATCCGGACCTCATGGAACTGCGCTCCATTCGACCCGATCTTGCGCCCCACGGTCATGTACGAGCTCGCACTCTCCTTCAAGGGCCGGCCCCTGTCGGTCCACCCCATCGAGGGTCCCCGCCTGATCGTGGGCCGGGACCCCGGTTGCGATCTGGTCATCGACAGTCTGGCCGTAGCCCCCCAGCACTTGGCGCTCCAGGTGGTGGACGGGCGTGTCGTGCTTGCGGCCCTCACGGCGGAATTTCCGGTGCTGCGCAACGGCGTGCGCGTGGCGCATGCCCTATTGGAGCAGGGGGACCGGATCCTGGTGGGAAAGCACACCCTCGCGTTCTCCATGCGGGTCGAGGAGTCGGTTCAAGAGCCGAGTGTCCGCGCCGGCCTACCCCAGATCAGGTCAGATCGATCCCGGTCCGGGGCCGACGGTCTGGCCGGGGCCTACCTGCAGGTCCAGAGCGGCCGGTACATCGGGAAGATCCTGACCCTCACACGGTCGGTCACCAGGCTCCGGCGCATCGGTGGCACCGAGGTGATCGTCAGCCGCCGGGACTGGGGCTATGGGCTGTCGCGCATGGGAGAGGTCAATCGGGTCTATGTCGGGCGGGACCAGGTCCTGGGATACCAAGAGGTGCCTCTGACCCATGGTACGTGCATCGAGATCGACGGTGTTCGCTGCCAGTTTTTCGAGTCCGTGGCGACATCCGCGGCCTGAGGAAAGGGATGATGGGCCTCAAGCTTGATCACTCCTCAAGGCCTCCGCGAGGGGCCTGAGTCCATAGGCAAGGACGGTGTAGGCCAGGGCAGACCAACCGAGGGTAGTCAGCAGGGCGCGGGCCAGGTTGTAGCCGCCATCCCAGTAGGTCAGCGTCAGGGTGAAGATGCAGGCGAGGGTGATCAGGGCCAGGTGCACCGAGGCATCCAGGGCCAGGCCTGGCCAGCGGGCAGCGAGCCTGGCACCCGCCCAGGCGCCGAGCACCCCCCCCAGGAGCCCGAACGCCACGTCCACCGGCCAGTGGACGCCCACCGCTACCCGGCTGAGTCCCGCCAGCAGCGCAATCATCACCCAGAGCGCCCGAATCTCCGGCCGCCGGGCGTAATAGACCAACACCCCGAAAAAGACCCCGGCGGTGACGCTGTGGCCGGAGGGGAAGCTCGCCCGGCGCAGGGCGGGTCCGATGAGGTTGATCTGGTCCGGACTAAGCACCGCCGGCGGGCGAGACAGGTCGAACAGGGGCTTGAGCCCCCGGCTGTAGGCGGTGGCCACCAGGGCCCCCAGCACCAGGGCCCAGAAGACCCGGGGTCTCCGCCGGGCGATGAATAGACTCAAGGCGAAGGGGACCCGCTCGTCGCCGAGTACGGTCAGCCACTGCCAGACCCAGGCCGGATAGGTGCTCGCCCAGCCGTTGAGGCGGGTGAAGCCGCCCTCATACCCGCAGGAGAGCAGCAAGGCCAGGCCGGCGACCAGACAGGACCAGGCCCACACGGCGAGCCAACTGGCGCCTCCGCTTGGGTCCGGTGGGGTGCGTGCGGCGCCGGCGGCGAGGGCCCGGTGCAGGTCGTCGCGCAGGTAGGTGAGGAGCGACTTAACCATCCCGCTGGCCCAAGGGCCTAGGGTCCGCCGAGACCGGACCCCCTCCAGTGGGGCGTACCTCCTCGCCTACCAGCACCAGGGCCACGGGCCCACGTTGGTAGATCAGGTCCTGGCGCAGGTCCGGGAGCTCCCGGGCGAGCAGGGGGAGCTTGTCCACCCGCAGAAACACCAGCTCCCCCGGTCGGGGGATGCGCTCCTGGGTGATCGCCTCCCGGTAGACGCTGAAGCTCGGCATGGAGGTACGAAAGACCACGGTGGGCAGGTTCAGCTGGCGCGCCAACAGGGCGGCCTCCTTCACCGGGCCCTGCATGACCTCCAGGACCCGGGGCACCAGGACCCCATAGACCACGAGGGTTTGGAGCAGTCCGACCAGGACCAGGCGCTGCCATAGGGGGGGGCGTGACCAGAACGCCAGGAGAACCCCTCCGGCGATCGCCGCGAGCACCACGCCGAGATAGCCCCAGTCCAGGGCTCCCCGGGCCTCCTGGAGCAGCGCGACCTCATGGGCCTTCTGAGCCTGGGACTGGGCCAGGTCCACCGCCCAGGGCAGGGCAAGCAGCAGTCCGAAGAAGAGGAGCGGCGGGACCCAGGCCAGCCAGGGCTCCGCCAGCAGGGCGCGATGGCGCGCCATCAGGATAAAGAGCGGCGTGGCTCCGTAGAGCAGATAGTGGGGCAGCTTGGTCCCGGAGAAGGAGAAGAATACAAACACGACGCCGAACCAGATCCACAGGAAGCGGTTCAGGGGAGCGGCCCAGGCGGCCCTGATGCCGGGGAGCAGGCGCAGAAGCCAGCCGCTGAAGGGCAGGAAGATCACCGGCAGCAGCACCACGTAATAGCCGAAGAAGCCGCCGTGCCCGTGCATGGCGTCCCCAAAGCGCCCGGCGTTGTGCTTGAGGAAGAAGCTCTGGAAGAACCCCAGGCCATCATCCAGATAGATGGCCAGATACCAGGGGCCCGCGACGAGGAGGAAGATCAGCCAGCCGAGTGGGGCCAGGACGGCCTGTACCCATCGCTTGAGGGCCGCCTGCGACCAAAAAAACAAGAGGCTCACCACCAAGGGGAAGAACACCGCCACCGGCCCCTTGGTCAGGAAGCCCAGGCCCATCCACAGATAGGCGCGCCAGACGAAGCGCCGTCCCTGCCCAGCCGTCCCTTCCCCGACCCCACCGGTGGCCAGGTAGAAGCGGTAGATCTCGAAGAAAGTCAGGGCGATGAAGAGGTTGAGCAGGGCGTCCGCGACCGCCGCCTTGGCGATCAGGGACACTTGCAGGGACAGGGCCATGACCAGCCCGGCCACCGTGGCGGTGGGTGCATCGAGACGCTCCCGTACGAAGATCCAGAGGACCAGCACCCATTGGGTGGCCGCCAGGGCGGACGGCAGCCGCAGGGCAAACTCGTCGAATCCGAAGATCTTGGCGGACAGGGCCTGGAGCCAGTAGATGAGCACCGGCTTGTCGTAGCGGGGCTCCCCGTCCTTCTGGGGGGTGATGTAGTTCCCGCTTGCGATCATCTCCCGGGTGGCCTCGGTGAACGCCCCCTCGTCGAGGTCGTAGAGGGGCACGGCCCCGATCTGCCAGAAGAAGGCGAGGGCCAGTGCCGCGGCCAGCAGCCAAGGGGAGGTGGCGGCCCGATCGAGGGCCCCCGCCAGGGTGCGGGAGAGGGTGTCGGTGGCGTTCTTCACCCCGGTGTCTTCCAGTCCGCGCCTTGGGGGTCGGACTCCCAGCGGATGCGGTGGTGGCTGCGCTCGCTCGAGGCATAGAAGGTGCGGGTCAGGAGCTCGGCGAGCACCCCAGTGGTGAGGAACTGAATGGAGGCCACCAGGAACAGGATCGAGACGAAGAGCATGGGGCGCTGGCCGATGTGTTGCCCAAAGATGAACTTCACCACCAGCAGGTCCGACATCATGAGCCCGCCGATCAACCCGAAGACGATGCCGATGGAGCCGAAGAAATGCCCGGGCCGGGAGCCGAAGCGCAGGAAGAAGAAGGCGGCAAGCAGATCCAGGAGCACCCGGAAGGTGCGCGAGATACCATACTTGGAGGTGCCGAACTGGCGCGCCTGGTGCGCCACCTCGGTCTCGCCGATCCGCGATGGGGCGGTCACCCCCGCGACCCAGACTGGGATGAAGCGGTGCATCTCGCCGAGCAGGGTCAGCTCCCGGACCACCTCGGCACGGTAGATCTTGAGGCTGCAGCCATAATCGTGGAGCGCGACCCCGGTGACCTTTCCGATCAGCGTGTTGGCGAGGCGCGAGGGGATCTTGCGCAACAGCAGATCGTCCTGGCGCCTGCGCCTCCAGCCCTGGAGCAGGTCCAGGTCCCGCTCCAGGAGCTCGTCCACCATGCGCGGAATGTCCGCCGGGTCGTTCTGCAGATCCCCGTCCAAGGTGGCGATGAGCTCGCCCCGAGCGGCGTCGAAGCCTGCCTGCATGGCGGCGGTCTGGCCGAAATTGCGGCGCAGCCGGATCACCCGCGCATGCGGCCCGTAGCGTTCTGCCACCTGGGCCAGGCGATCCCCGGTGCCGTCGTGGCTCCCGTCGTCCACGCAGATCAGCTCCCAGAGCCCCGCGTAATCCGCGAGACCCCGGTGGACCCGGGCCACCATGGGCTCCACGTTGTCGATCTCGTTGTACATGGGGATCACCACCGAAAGCGCGGGTTTCGGCGCGCGGTCGCGGGGCTCCGGCTGGCGCTTTGGGCCGCTCGTTGGGCTGGTCATCGCAAGGGGTCCTGCATCGAAGGCTGCGGACGATCTCGGCGGGCGCCTGGCCATACCCGCGCTGCCATTGTACGGATAGGCTGAGGGCCTCTGCCAGGCGCTTCAGAAGTGATCACCCGCCGCGAGCTCGCGGCGGATGGAGTCGGCCACATCGGCGCGCGACACGCGGGTGGCCTTGATGGACTTGTCGAGCCCGTCGCGGTAGTGGCCTATACACGCGACGTCGGCGAGACCGGTGGGGCTGGTCCATCGTCGGTCCGAACGCGCTCAGCGTGGGGCGATTCCGAGCAGGTTGCGGACCCGCTTCCAAGGCCGCAGGACCACCGGAGCGTAACCTTCCTCCCGCTCGAAGAAAAATCCGGTCGAGGATCCGCCGTCCAGGTTGAGGGCGCGATCGATCCTCCAAGGGGCCAAGGCACCGGTCGACGCGAGGCACTCCGCCAGCTCGGCAAGGCTGAGCGGGCTTAGGGTGGCACCCAGGACCCAATGCCCGCGCCAATCCGTCGCGATGAAGGTCCGGCGGTCCGGATCGGACGCGGAGAGGCCCCGGACCGCCCGTTTGCCTTCCACGAGGTAGGGGCCGCTCTGCAGCAGGGCGGTGATGCCCGGGTGATCTTGGAACCGGGCCCGGCGGACGAGTTGGATGCCCCGGCCGTCGCCGTAGATCACGCCGCTCAAGAGTTTCGCTGTCTCGAACCGGTTGATCCGGTTTCCTTGGGAGATCACCAGCCCCGTTGGCCGCCAGTCCGGATGGAAGAAGCCGCCGTTCACGCCCGCGACGCATCCCGCGGCCCGGAAGGCATCCGCCAGGGTCGGATAGGCGGGTTCGGCACCGGCCCCGAGATCGACGACCTCCAAACGGAGCGCCCGCGACGTGAAAAAGGCGAGGTGCGCTGTGACCTGCCTGCCGTCGGATGGACGCACCGCCGTCCGTTTAGCGTAAATCAGTTCCGCGTTGATGTCCTGGCGGTCCGGTTCGCCCGCGGGCTTCCACTGCGCGGCGAACGCGTTCGCGGCAACCACCAGCCAGGCGCAGAGCAGCAAGCGGGGGGTAATCATGTCGCGCGATCAGTCAACAGGGCAGCGGGGTGCCGTCGCAGCGCAGAAACTGCTCGGACGTCGCCCGCACAGAGCCGTCCGCCAGCGAGAGCAACCCCCGTACGCTCTCTGCTGGCGTGATCGGGGTCGGGTCCCCACCCATGCGCGGGCGCACTCAGCCGGGACGCAACGGAAGTCGGCCGCCGCGACCTCGCGGTGATAGGGTAACTTTGCCGCGGAAGCGTGACTGTTCTCCCTGGAGGCGACGATGTGCGGCCGATTCGTGCAGTACTCTCACCCGGAAGTCTACGCCAGCCACTTCGACATCGACGCCCTGTGCGAGGCCAAGCCGCGCTACAACGTCGCGCCCACCCAGCCGGTGCTGGCGATCCGGCAGACCGCCGAGGGTCAGCGTGAGCTCATCCCCCTGTACTGGGGTCTGGTGCCTGCCTGGTCCAAGGGGCCGGACAACCGCTACAGCATGATCAACGCGCGCGCCGAGTCCGTGAGCACCAAGCCCGCCTACCGCAATGCCTTCAAGCAGCGCCGTTGCCTCATACCCGCCGAGGGTTTCTACGAGTGGAAGGCTGAGGCGGGCGGGAAGACACCGTTCCTGGTTCGAAGGAAGGACAGTGCGCCTTTTGCCATGGCGGGGCTGTGGGAGCGCTGGCGCGGCGAGGACGCACCGGATGTCGAGTCCTGCACCATCCTCGTGACGGATGCCAATACCCTAGTGCGCGGCATCCATGACCGGATGCCGGTAATTCTGCCGACGGACGCCTTCGATGCCTGGCTGGATCCTGAGAATCGCGGCATTATGTAGCAGCCGCACATGAATTCCCTCTGGCCGAGTCGGACAATCGGGTCTCCATTCTAGCAAAGGGGTCCGAGCGATGGCCGAGCCGCACGTGGTAAGCGCCCTGGTGGCGAAGCGGGGGGAATTGGCTGGGGAGATGCTGCGGTATCGCCGGGAGCTGAGGCGACTGGACGAGCAGCTGGGCCACCTGGATGCGGCGATCCGGCTGTTCGCCCCAGACTACGACCTAAGCGGCGTGCGGCCGCGCCAGCGGCGAGCGGGAGGGCGGCGGTTCGCTCAGGGGGAATGCCAGCGCCTGGTGCTGGAGACGCTGCGCGATGCCCCCGAGCCACTGTCGGACCGGCAGGTCGCGTCGGCGGTGGCAGCGAGCAAGGGCGTGGATGCACAGTCGCCGGCCAGGGCCGGCCTGGAGAAGACCACGCTGGGGACCCTGCGCCGCCTGGCCAAGAAGGGTGCGATCCGGGCCCTGGTTCTGCCCGATGGGCGCCGGGCCTGGCAGCGGGCTTAAGCCGCCAGGCGCTCGGGACGGCGCGTGTTGCCCTGGAAGTCACCGCACCAGTCCCGGTGCGGCGGGGTACGCCGGCATTTGGTCAGGATGTCGTAGAAGATCTCGCCGTTGCTCCAGCGGC